>NZ_JBGJZO010000027.1:0-55864 GCF_042610485.1 Paenibacillus oryziterrae
CTGGCATAAAAAATGCACCCCTTGGAATTACATCGGATTTACCCAGGGGTTTTTCCAATGTCTATTCTAAGGGGTGCACTTCAAACATCATATGATCGCTCTCTTTAATCGTATATAAGTTGCCGGACGATTTCAGGCTTTCAGTAAGACCCAGTACAGCTTGGAGCGATTTTTGATATACATCATCATATGCCGCCTTGCTTCCGTACATGGAGATCGCAATATCCTGATCGAATTGGTAACACTCGGGTGCCAAGCGGGGTGAATTAATCAGTGCCGGCCTCAACGAATTGTTCTTTAACCCATTCGGTGAACATCGTGTAGTCCTTCTCTACCTGATTGGCATACGCGGAGGCCCACTCGGACAGGTAACGGGCAAAAGCCTCCGGGTCGGTTCCCATGGCCTTGGTAATCTCCTGCTCACTATGGTAGGGAAGGAGTCCACGGTCCACGTCGGCATCCGCGCGGGCATGCATTTTCGCGGTTAAGCGGCCCATTACCTCAAGTACGCGGGTCATGTCTTCCATGGTATCGATGTCTGTTAACTTCAGTCTTTTCTTATAGGGAGAACGTTCCCGCACATAGAAGTTTCTGTCCTCTATAGTGAGGAAGCCCAGATAAGGGTCTGCTTGGTGGTGCATGGCCTGTTGTGTAGCTGCCACACGTTTGCCCTGATGCCCGAAAACTTGCCAAAAAGATTCGGAATAGGGAAGGAAATAAGCTGGAACCGGAACACGGACTTCTTTGGCCTCAAGTACCGTATCATCAGTATCTTCCTCCGCATGACCACCTTCAATGAGGATATAATAGCGGTCGAGCCCGATCGATGCGGTTCCTGATCCGTGTTTGATAGCCATATCCTTAATCCGGTAGTGATCCTCGTTAAAAGTGTGGGTAACCACGGTCTGAGTATAGAAGCTCCATGCCTTCTCCAAGAGGGCTTGTTCGGCTTCCCCGGGAACGGCCAGTTCTGAATTCTCCAGAAATACTCTGCCGGTCTGCATTTGAGACGTTACTTTTTCCAGAAAATGTGCCTGTTTGCGTTTCTCGAGCTTGCGCAGAAGCTTTCTCACCGGTCCTTTGGCTGAGTCTTCATCCACATGGAATGTTTCGGGGTTGTCCTTGCCGTCACTGAAACGGTGAATCTGCCTGGAGTAGGAATGGATATAGTTCTCAATTAAGCGCTGCTGCGCGGACGATTCATACCCCAGCTGTCTAGTCACAAGGGCGATGCTGCATGACATTCGCAGGAGATCGTATAGATAAGAGCCTACATATCCTTCATCAAAATCATTGACATCATAGACAATATCACCGTCACTGCTACGGATCGCGCCGAAATTCTCAAAGTGCAGATCTCCCTGAATCCAGGTGGGCCGGTCTCCCGGGGTGTGATAGGGAAAGTATTGTCTGGTGGCATCAAAGTAGAACAAATACGCACTACCCCGGAAGAAGGAGAAAGGGCTCTGCGACATTTTCGCGTATTTCTCCGCTCGCTTCTCAGCACTCAACCCCATAATGCCACTGTCGAATTCATCAAATATGGAGATCAGCAGATCCTTGCGGAGCTTGGTGCGTGTGCGAATAACACCTTCTGTAATGGACTTGTCGATCATGAGCGTAGCCCCTTTGCTAGAGATTACAATGCATAGCCGTTAAAAAGAGTATACATATACCTTCGTCCGCAGTGAATCCCCGCAGGTTATTGTACGGATCGGTGTTTTGCCGGGCAGGGCGAAGCACACGCTGATCACTGCAGCGCCGGGAGGTAACTCCTGCTTGAACTTATCCGTTAGCCGCGCCATTGCACCAGGGAACAAGTAGCAAAGGACGATGTCGGCATGTTCATAAGAGTTGCGGTAAATATCTCCCCGCTGAAAGTGAATTCTATTGCGTAGAATATCCCGGTGGTCGGCAGTGGAAGGGAAGCGGGCAGCTAAACGCACAAGCAGCCGGGATGACCATAAAGGAATGCTTGAATTCTCAATGCCCGTCAAACGTTTGCCGGGACAATGGCGGATTACAGCAAGCCCCAGTGTTCCCCAGCCTGAGCCTGCCTCCACGATATTGGCATACCCCGGAATACGGTTCACTTCTGCGGCCACAGCCTTTCGGACAGGCTCTGATGCAGGCATAGGGGATATTCCGTTCTTCCAGCTCTTCAGCACGATCGAAAGTACGGATATCAGGACGGCAAGAAAGAGAAGCCATGAGATGATTTCTACGATCGGCATTTGTTCCGGGAGCACCTCAATATAGAAGATATTTTGTAATAAATTATAGTATAGAAGCATCTTGAGAATAAAGGTATTACGTGGGACATGGCATGTGCTAACAGCAGGGCCGGGCAGGATAGCGCAACAAATGGTTTCATTCTTCGTATCTATCTGAAAGGTGAAAAATTGAAAAAATTGGTGGATGGAGTGATAGTGGTGGAGAAAGAGGGATCATTGTTGAAAATAGTGAAGCAGATCATTCGGGTTATTGGGCTTAGTGTTATTATAGTTGGCTTAATTCAGTCCAGTCCATCGGGTGTATCAGCCGCTTCTGGTACAGCGCAGTCCTCTACAACACCTGTTATTCGGATCTATCTTAACAACTCGCAGATTACCTCTTCATCCGGGGCTCCTTCCTTGCTGAATGGAACTGTCATGCTCCCGCTGGATGGCCTGTATATCCCTGGCGGAACCGTTGATTTCAATGAAACTACGAAAGTAATCTCCATAACCAATATGTTCACGAAGGGGAGGTTAAAGGTCGGGAGCCGGATAGGAGCAGTCAATGGCAAGACCGTCGTCTATTCCGCGGGCCCTCAGCAGATCCATAAGCATCTCTATGTACCTTTGCGTTTTGTGAATGATGCCATTGGAGGCTCATTGAAATGGAATGCTGAAAGCCGTGAGGCCGTAATTAGCTTTCCTGAATTTGTTGGTGACGGCAAGATAACGAATAATGCGTATTTTATAAACGGTGTGAACGGCACTTTATATAAGCGTGATACAGCAGGAATTGTTCACTCGTTGGGAATATCCCCGGCTAAACTCGAACCAGGGTATATAGGGAATACAAGGATTACTAACGTAGAGATTAGCGAAGATACGGACCTTGTGACGATTGAAAATTCCAGCGGAGAGCCTTCCATAAACCTGACTGTGATTAACCTGTTTGTGAAAAAGGGTGCCATACTGCGCCAATCCAATGCGCACTATTGGCAGTTCTCTCCTGAAAATCTGAAGACCTACAAAGGTAACGCAGTGATGAACGATGGCCATACTATTCGATTAATTGCACCTGATGCTTCCGTAATAGAATCTTGGAATATCTCTAAGTTAGCCGGAACACCAGAGGATAGCTACGCTGTTGAAGCCATAGGCGAGAATTACTTAATCGTTCGTTCCTCGAAAGAAGGACTACTGACGTTAATCGATACAGAAGCTAATCAAGCGGTTCTTCTCTATAAGGAGTTCGGTATTAATCCGCTTGAAATGCCAGGGTTCAAAGACGATGGTCTTCAATTTATTGCTGAAGGGGAGAGCAAGTCAGAGCTACAATTTGAATTCGTCAATAAATACAAAATGAGGACGGTCTTCACCTATCCAATGGATGCTCAATAATAGCGGGATGAAATGCTACACCTCCGGGCATGTTACGTGAAAGGACAACAAGGGAGGGTACATGATGGCAAGAAGAAGCAGAAAATATGCTGTGCCGGGGGTAGGAGAGGGCATGCAGATGTTCAAAGCAGAGGTTATGAAGCAAGAAGGATATAACGTTGATCTGAACCATCCGGATGACATCAAATACGAAGTAGCCAGGGAGCTGGGTGTATCCCTGAAGCCGGGCGGGAATGATGGCCTGACTACGGAATCGGTAGGGCAAGTCGGCGGCAAAATCGGCGGTTCGATGGTTCGCGAGATGGTCCGGCTGGCCCAGGAGCAATTAGCGAATAAAGAGCAATCCTAAAGTATATCAGTCAACTGTTTATACATGTTAATAGACACTTTGATTATCCGCGTGTACACGGGAATCAAAGTGTCTTATTTTTTGATGAAAGAACCTGCCTTATTCGGTCGATACGGCTAAATAGATATCCAAGCACCCTGACAGTTGGTGCATAAAATATAAAGAACGTACCTCAAAGACTTCCGGAGATTTCAGATTATAAGAGTAGGAGGTGTGGTTATGAAAGGATTAATCTTGTGCGCCGGCCGCGGAACAAGACTGCAGCCCTCGACTTATACCAAACCGAAGTGCATGTTACCCGTTAACGGTGAATATATTCTGGTCTCCATTATTAAGAAGCTGGTTGCTGCCGGAATTAGCGATATTGGAATCGTAGTGAACCCTTCACAAGGGGAGATCAAGGAGACCATTGGGGATGGGGAACGTTGGAATGCCTCTTTAACGTATCTGTTACAGAAAGAAGCGAAAGGACTGGCAGATGCGGTCAAGAGCGCGCGATCTTTTGTGGCTGCTTCCCCCTTTCTGTTGATGCTCGGTGATAACTTGTATGAGGGTGAGTTAGAACCATTGATTGCATCACTGAACGCGGATAAATACGCTGCGTCGATACTGCTTCAACGGGTCAAGGATCCGGGGCAATTTGGTGTTGCCGAAATTCAGGATGAGCAGATTGTCAGTCTCGAAGAGAAACCCCGTCATCCCAAATCGAATTTGGCTATTGTTGGCGTGTATGCGATAACCGCAGCCATCTGGCCGGCCATTGCGAAGCTTGCGCCTTCCCCGCGTGGTGAATATGAGTTAACGGATGCCATCCAAATGTTGATTTCAGAAGGCAGACCTGTTGCTTATAGCATAACAACGGCACCCTTTTTTGATATCGGGACCCATGACCGCTGGCTTGCGGCTAACCAGTATCAGATGGATCATGATCCTAAGAACCTCGTGTCTCCTCCCGGCAATCACGTCCTAGTTCAGTGGATCCCCCCGGTTAAGGTTGATCCCACCGCGCGCGTAATGAACAGTGTTATTGGACCTCACGTGTATATTGGTCCGGACAGCGTTGTGAAGGATAGCATTCTAACCAATAGCATTTTGACTGATCAGGTTACCCTGTCCCATATTCATGCGGAGGGAAGTGTGTTTGGATCACATGTTTCTTTGGCTGAACAAGAGACTTTGGCCCGGCCCGCCCGATATATCCTGGGAGACCGTGCAACGGTTACAAGAATCCATCCGGATCTGTAGAATGATTCACATTCGCCTTTAATTACTGGGGAATAGTCCAATCCATACCACAGGGTAGACACATACCTTAGAGTAGTCTAGTGCATCAGGCGACTGTGCATAACAACCTTTAGGGGCAGGTGATACTTGAAAATGATTGAGTTGGTGTTGTCGATTAACGATAAGGACGGGAGCTATACGGAACATGCGGGCGTTGTGCTTGCATCCGTCTTTGCCAATACCCAGCAGACGATCAATGTCCACATTGTGCATGACGATACCCTAAGTGAGGAGAATAAATTAAGGCTCACCCAGTTGGTGAATAATTTTCATCACAACATCTTTTTCTACCATGTAACAGTTCCGGGGGATATGTATGAAGCTTCGGCCGGAGTGAATCAAATCGACTATTGGACCATTGCCAGCATGTACCGTTTGCTGCTCCCGCTTTTTATTCAGGTAGAACGGGTGATCTACTTAGACTGCGATATTATGGTCAATATGGATATTAACGAATTGTGGAGTATCGATCTGGGGGACCGGTATTTGGGTGCTGTACAGGATCAGGGTGTAAATATGGAAGAGTATTTCACTTCATTGGGTCTTGGTGCGGAGCAGTACTTTAACTCAGGTGTGATACTGTTTCATCTGAATAACATCCGTAATAAAACAACATGGTATGAAGACATCCTCCATTTCCTGCGTAGTCATCCTGCGATGATCATGCCCGATCAGGATGTTCTGAATGCCGTGTATGGCTCGAATTATGTGCAAATGGATCTGCGCTTTAATACGTTCGCTCAAGCTGATCTCGATATTGCCAATAAAATAATTCACTTCGCCGGGGACAGTAAATGGTGGGATGTTAATTCACCCGCAGCACAGCTATACACTAATTATCTTGCCATGACCCCGTGGAACAGAGAACTTAATCAGGGGCCTGCTTCCGTGCCGCCAGCAATGCTGCCGCAGGGAAACCTTCCGTCAGCGCCCTCTGACCCGTCAACTCCAACTCCAGCTCCGGTGAATCATGCCGTGAAGCCGCGTAGACGGAGATATCGCAGATCGTTGCGTTACCGGCTGCGGTTAAGACTCAGATTGAGAAGGAAATTAAGACTAAGAAGAAAAAGAATGATCTCAGTCCAATATCGTTCCATAAAGCGGGTCAATCTTAAGAAAAGAAGCCAGCTTACTATAAACAAGGTCTTGCCGAAAGTAAGGAAGTCTCCTACAAATCGTCCGTGGAAACGGACTGTGTAGCTTATCACAAGGCCAAAAGGACATGGAACAAGGTGATTACCTTGTCCATGTCCTTTTTTGGGTAGACTAATGTTTTATTTTGGTGACCGGTGTTCTAACGCTTGCTGTTTATCCCGATAAACCCCCGGTATAATAATGCAACTCGGAGACGATTTCAAAGCCGGCGTCGAGATATAGATTTAAGGCCCGTTTATTCTCCGTAACGACTCCAAGACGAATCTGGGTATACTGTTTGTTTAACAAGAGTTCAACAGCAGACTTGAGAACTTTCGTTCCTAGCCCCTTCCCTTGGTTGGATGGCCAAATGCAGAAATCATGAATAAATACCGTAGACTCATTAATGGAATTGAACCGGATCAGCCCCACCCGTATATGATCCAGCCAGGCGATGTTGGTTGTGCGGCTGGGTTCGTTCGTGCGGGTGAAATATTCTCTGGTCCAAGCCTCTGAGTCGCCGAAGGCCTGTGACGAGCAAGCGACCATAAATTCAAAATCCTGAGGTTCGGCAGGGCAAAGACGCAGGTCCGAATCCCGGGGAGGTTTGAGTTCAGAATGGGCATAGGTCATCGAATATTCCGACCTGTTGAAGACAGCTCCCAGAGACTGAGCGGCTGTGAAACCGGCTTCTGATCCTTGGGGAATCCGGTAGCTAAGCCGCTGAATGCCCAGTGGCTGCATATCTGCTTTTGCACGCTGCAATAAACTGCGGAACACGCCTTGACGCCGAAAGTCCGGATGCACCATGGCATTGATTGTGGCTATCACACCGTCGACGGTATACCAGCTTAGAAGACCCGCCAGCTGATCATCGCGATAACAGAGCAGGGCGCGGTCCCCATTTTCTTTTGCTAGATGCTCAATGCCTGCATGAATAGTGATGGACTCCAGCTGGTTACATTGCTCTTCTAACCTGAGGATGGCTGCGATGTGTTCTTGAGAATGATAAATCATGGGAATTATAATAATGATCTCCTCCAAACCAGATCCATTGGGATATAACAGGATACTCACATTATATAACAATTCGGATCTCCTTTTTAGCTGCAAGGAGTCTGTGTACTGGAGAGTACCTGCTGGACAATGGTATAATTTCTATTTAGTAGAACAGTTATTGCACTGGGAGGCAAAAATGATGAGTGAGGATCTTTTGGCACAGCTGGATGAATGGCATGAAGAGGATGAATATCAGGAAATTGTAGATGCAATTATGGAGATTCCCGCAGAGGACAGAGACTATGTATTGACCGGCCATTTGGGCAGAGCGATGATTAATCTCGGTCAGTATGAAGAGGCCATAGAGCAGCTGATGACCATCAGCGAAGAGGGTAAGGAGGACGCGCTTTGGCACTACCGCATGGGGGTGTCCCATTACTATTTGGAGCAATATGATCTGGCCTTGAAGGATTTCAAAAAGGCGGATAAATTGGAGCCTGACGATGAGGATACGCTGGAGTTCCTGGACTGGGTTCGCACGAAACGGGCGGAACAACCCGCCAAGAAACCGGTTAAACAAGCGGCTAAGGCACCTGCAACTGATTTCGACTTCACAAACTTCTGGGACGACAGCGAATACGCTCTGGATCAATACGTGTCCGGACCACCAACTGACGAGCTGATTGAATCCGTGCAAGATGAGCTGGTCTTCAAGCTGCCTGCTTTCTATGTTGCGATGATGAAGCTACATAATGGGGGCATTCCCCGCAACACTTGTTATCCTACAGGGGAAGCAACCTCCTGGGCTAAAGATCATATTGCGATTTCTGGGATTTACGGCATTGGGCGGGACAAGAGCCATTCGCTGTGCGGGGATTCCGGCAGCCGGTTTATGATTGAAGAATGGGATTATCCTGAGATCGGTGTAGTCATTTGTGATTGCCCTTCCGCAGGCCACGATGTGGTGATGCTGGATTACCGGGCAGGCGGCAACGACGGCGAGCCGGAGGTTGTCCATGTGGATCAGGAGAATGGATACAAGATTACGTATTTGGCACCAAACTTTGAGACCTTTATCCGCGGACTGGTGAATGAGAAGGTTTTTGCCAGCGAGTAATATAAGCAATGTTGATGAGTAATTCACGGCGTATGATTGTGCCTCCTGGTGGAGAGGGCTTCATTCATTTGGCTTCAGAGGTTTATGGGTATAGTAATAGCGAGGAACCTGAATATCGGAGCATCTAAGCCATAGGAGGAAATCAAATATGCTAAGGACGAAAATCATCTGTACGATCGGACCCGCATCTGAGAATCTGCTTACGCTTAAGGAAATGATCCAAGCCGGAATGACGGTAGCACGGCTGAACATGGCGCATGGGGAGCTTGAGGAGCATTCGGCCCGTATCCGCAGTGTCCGTCAGGCAGCAAGTGAACTAGGCACCCGTATTCCCATTATGATGGATATTAAGGGACCCGAAGTGCGGATTGGGAAGCTGAAGGAAGAATTCTGCGTGTTGATCCCCGGCGAGCAGTTAACGCTGACTACGGAACAGATTCTCGGCGATGCGCAGCGAATTTCGGTTAACTATCCGGACATGCCTGCTGTTGTGAAGCCGGGTGACCGCATTCTGATAGACGATGGCCTAATTGACCTGACCGTGGAAAATGTAGCTGGCAGCGAGATGTTATGTCGCATTGTAAGCGGCGGAAACTTGAAACCCCGCAAAGGTGTCAACCTTCCCGGCATCGTTACCACACTTCCCGGGGTGACTGAACGCGATATCCGGCATATCCATTTCGGGCTGTCCGAGAACATCGAGATGATTGCTGTTTCTTTTGTGCGCAGCGGCGATGACATCCGGCAAATCCGCAGCATTCTGGAGAACAGCGGATCAGGACATGTGCAGATTATCTCCAAAATCGAGAACAGCCAGGGCATGGATAACTTAGCTGATATTATCCAAGCCTCAGATGGTATTATGGTCGCCAGAGGCGATTTGGGTGTCGAGGTGCCAATTGAAGATGTGCCGATGCTGCAGCGGCAGATGATTGAGGCGTGCAATCATGCCGGCAAGCCGGTCATCGTCGCCACACATATGCTGGAGTCGATGCAGGTCAATCCGCGCCCGACGCGCTCAGAGGTAAGTGATGTGGCAAATGCGGTGCTTCAGGGAGCGGATGTCGTAATGCTGTCAGGAGAGTCGGCGGCGGGCAAGTATCCGGTCCAGTCGGTGCGGATGATGGCAGCCGTAGCCCGCAAAGCAGAGCTGATGATTGATTACCAGAGTGCGTTCAACAGCAAAGCAGGCTGGCGGCGGGACTCGGTAACGGAAGTGGTCAGTCAGAGTGCAGTCAACGTCTCGCTAATCCTGGGAGCGGAAGCGATAATCGCCGCTACTGAGAGCGGTTTTACCGCTCGGATGATTTCCAAGCAGCGTCCGGCGGCGCCGATTATCGCCGTAACCCCGAAAGAGGTGGTGCTGGCCCGGATCTGTCTGCTCTCCGGCGTTATTCCGGTCCTTGGCGAACGGGTTCACAGCACGGATGAAATGTTCGAATCGGCTACCCGCCATGCGCTTAGTACCGGAATGATCCATGAAGGCCACACGGTTGTTCTCTGTGCAGGTATTCCAATCTGGCAGGCGGGAACCACCAATTTAATTAAAGTCGTACAAGTTTAGAATAAAGCATATAAGAAGACCGCTATAGCATGCTATAGCGGTCTTTGGCATACGTAATTATATTCATCTGGAACCGACTAATCCCGGCTGACAAACTTTCGTATACTCCCCGTCCATAGCACCTGTACCCCGCTTTTTAAGAGCTGTTTGTAGCTGACGATTCAGGTATGGCCCCTGGAGTTCTGTCTGCGGATCGCGAGGAAGTTGTAAGGACTGCCGGAGTAGATCTTGAAGCCTTTAGTCAGGCAGTCTGAACAAAATTTAACACATTCCCCCCGGTTCTGATCAGGAAACCAGACGCGGCTGAACACATATCTTTTAGCGAGGAGAGTTGCTCCTTGAACGATACTAACGTATTGATCCGCCTTGTTATAGTAACGGAGCAAGAGCAGTTTTTTGCCATTTAGGTACATGTAATGAGCGCGTTTGCCTACAATATCGGCGCCTGTCTGCGACATCACCCGCATGCTGTCCGTTAAATAACCCGTGGCGTAATAATCATCATCATCGAATTTGGCAATAAAGCTGTATTTGGTCTTCTTGACCGCGTAGTTTAAGCAAGCCCCGAGGGTGAGATGACCCGGAAGCCGCATGATTTGTATGTTGCTGTGCTTGTTCGCTAAGCGTTGATAAGGTGCAAGAGGTATTGCATCATTGTTCACAATGATCACGAGCTCTTTTTTAGCGTGGCGTTGTCTGGCGTAATTGCTGAACAGGTTCCTTAGATAGCTCTGGCGGTTTGTGCAGGTAATAATGGAAACTCCCTGCTTGAGATTAACCTTACTTGGGCCGGCTTCCATTACATCGCTCCCCTTATCCGTGATGATCCATTCTAGCTATTGATAAAATATGTGACCATACCGCAAGGGTAACGGCATTCAGGAGAAATGGAGAATACGCACATGATAATGAATGAAAATGGATTTCCTAATTGTAAATAGGAGCAGTTTCTTATGAGTGGTCTGGGAAGATAAATTAGGAAAGCAGAGTGGTACCTATTTCCTGATTATAAGAGTAAATTTTAGGAAGGATGGGATAAAGAGAACTTAATGGTTAAAAGCGGGGTGATGCTAATGAATGATATGAAGATAGTTAAGCGAATGGCGGCTGGCATTGTTCATGAAATAAGAAATCCAGTAACGGTGATTAAGGGCTATATTAATCTGTTAAAAGACTCCATTAGCCAGAAACATTTCGATACTATATACACACAGATCAATATGATCGAACAACTAATGGATGGCTTAGAACTTCTGGCGAAATATGATCACACTGAAACAATGGAATTAAATAATATAGAAGTCTCATCGTTTATTCGAACCTGTTTTGAAGAAATAAATCCTATTCTTGAGGCAGCTCAAATTTCAATTGAAATTAAATGTGAATATAATCACAAAATACAGTGTGAAGAGAAGTTAATCCACTTATTAATAGTAAATTTATTGTTAAATGCTGTGGATTCGATGACAGTAGGCGGTGTTGTTTCGATTAAGGTAGGTGAGTATGAGCAGGATTATGTACACATTCAAATTGAAGACACCGGCACTGGTATTTCACTGGAGCGTCTCCCTTATCTAGGACAACCCTTTTTTTCAACTCAGGAGAAGGGGTTTGGAATGGGGATTATGTTATGCCGGACGATCGTTCAGAAGCATTATGGTTCACTTAGCTTTTATACAACTATAGATAAAGGAACTAATGTGAACATCACTTTACCAAAGATACAGCCCCTCATCACTAAGACCCCGCGTATACTGCACTAATCAACTGGAGTAAAAAACACATGTAAGGTGGTTGCTGATGATGAATACTAAGAAGCTCTTAATTATTGAAGACTCCATAGAAACTTGTTCAATCTTAGGAATCATGCTTCGGAAAATGGGATTTTTGTACCTTACTGTGGCCCATTCTGCAAATGAAGGTGTGGGTATCCTTGAGGATTTGTACTCCAAAGGTATAAACATAGATTTGGTCCTGATGAATATCAATTTACCAGGTATAAACGGTGCAGATTTGTGCAGGCAGATTAAGTTCAACCCTTCATATGCTTCACTTCCGATTATCATGCTTACAGGAGAAGTAGAGCATGAGGGGATTGAAGAGGCTGTATTGTCTGGAGCGGATGACTTTGTAGAGAAACCACTTCGGTACACGGATCTCTTCATACGGATCAAAATTGCCTTAAGAATAAATATTTCAAGTGAATCCAATCAGTTTGAGCCAAAGGAACTTGTACTAGCACCTAGACAAAACAGCATTGATGTTGTAGTGAGTAAGTTGCAGAATTTGGTATATAGAGTAAAAAAGGATAGTCTTACAGATCAACTGACGCTCACAGTCACTGGTGGTAAATTGGCAGAGCGAATGAAAATTACCAATGATTTATTACTTAGTGAGGAATTAAGAACCTATTTCAAAGGCGAAGACCTACTTATTTTTAGAGAGCATCACAATCGGGCATTCCAAGGATCTCATACTTCGTTTGAAATTCAACATACAGGACATTGGTATCTTTTTACGCTATCGCCTGTTCTGGTGAAGGATCAACTGATTGAAGTACTAGGAAGCGCAATTGATATAACCCCACAAAAAAAGCGGGAACAATTAATGCGGATATCGGAAGAGCGGCTTAGAACTTTGTTTGATTATACTCCTGTAATGATCTGTGCTATGGATAAAGCAGGATTTATTAGTGATATAAATACATATTTTTTAGATAAAATTCAGTATACGCACCCCGAAATAGTAGGTAAGAATATAGCTGATCTGTTAACTTCATCTTCAAAAGTAACGTTTGTGCAAACCGTGTTGCCCAAATTGTTAAAGGAAATAAAGACTCGTGAGTCAGAAGTATCTATTGTTACCAGAAGCGGCGAGATTTTGGAGTGCTTATTGAATTCCAAAATTATAGTTAGTGAAGAGGGAGAATCACTCCGGATTTTCACAACACTCAGAGACCAGACAGAGAGAATACGGAATGAGCAGGAGATGCATTATTTGGCTTATCATGATCATCTGACCCGTCTGCCTAACCGTGCACTGTTCTATAAAAATTTCCATCATTCTTTGAATATTGCCAAGGTGGATAAGACAAAACTTGCTGTAATGTTAATCGATGTGGATCATTTCAAGTCAATTAATGACTCCATGGGCCATCGAAAAGGGGATGAGGTTCTATGTGCGATTTCCACAATTCTTTCCGGCCAAGTGGCAAGCAATGATACAGTAGCCCGTTTAGGCGGCGATGAATTTGTAATTCTAATACATAATTATTTAGAATACGAAGACATCAATTATAAGGCGGAGCGTATATTGCTTGCTTTGAGAAATTCAGTAGAATTTATCTCGATGAATTTGACTGCTACTGTAAGTATAGGAATAAGTATGTACCCAAGGGATGGCGATGATGTAGATACTTTAATTATGAAAGCAGATCGTGCTATGTACTACAGTAAACAAAATGGCCGCAATAGATTTCACTGGCATAAAGTAGAGAATGATAAAGAGAAGTACAACCTTAACCGGAAGCTCACTTATAAAACGAATCAATTGTGGAGTGAAAAAGTTAATGTGTAGTCTTTCCTAACAAAAGATTCAGGCCCGTAATACTAGGAGGTAACGTGATGAAGGACCCCTGTGCGCAGTATTGCCTACCCATGTCGGGAGGAGCCGATATCGAATTAGCTATGGATATGACGGGACAATATGCTGGAGAAACAGGGTTTACTCCCAAAGATACAATTTTTCTAAAGTTAGTGACGGAAGAAGCTTGTACAAATGTGATAGAGCACACGGATTCCTTCTTTAGATTCTGGATTAAATGGGAGTTGTATTATGATGGAATGAGGCTTAAGGTAATTCAACAAGGGTCTTTATTTAGTTTGGATAGAAATTCAGATACTCCCACAGAATCCTCCAGAGGCCGTGGTTTAAGGATCATTACGAGTTTATGCGATGCTGTAGAAATTGAGCAGCATGGTTCATTAGTTTCCCTGGTTATTTCAAAAAAAAGAATGGACTCTTAAAACAATATACTTATGAAAGAAGGTTTAAACCCTCCATATATATAAATGTGGTGGGTTTATTTAATTCAAGTTAACATGAGTTAAATCATCGTTAAAAAATGCAGAAAATGGTATTATAGATGTGACTAACAACCTAAGATGGGGCGGATGATAAATGAAATATAGTCCTGAAGGTCTATTTATGATGCAGGAAGGATTCTCTCTAAAAGTTCAATTATCAATTTTTCTGACTGATTCAGCAGGAAAATATGAAATTCCGCCTTCGATTATAGATGCTTGCATGGGGAATATTGTTAGAAAATTTTCTATAGAAAAACATATGAAAACAACAATAAAAAATTATGGGACTCCCAAGACCCCATTATTAATAGAGGGGCAGTTTAAGCCGGTTCTTGGAACTAGGTTTATTCTGTACCCGGTAGTGATTGCAGACAAAGCACAGTATTACATCTGGTCGGGTTTATTTCGAGAAGTTTCTAATAATGAAAGTCTGAAGGATACAATGTTCACGGAATATGGTGAAATTAAGACAATATTGACCGAAGAGGTCAAGCAATTATTTCAGTATTTTGAGTATTACGCCGGATTAATAAGTACTTTGTTTATGAGTAACATGGGTTCAGCAAAATACGATCAGCAGTTATATAATTTGCAGAAAGCTATCGGAAGATTGAATAGCCCAAACGTTATCAGTGATAATTTTTTGGAGAGCCTCAGTTCGATCATCCCACAGGTTGAATTTTTAGGATATGCGGTTAGAACTGAAGCTGATTCATTCCTAATTTCAAATGTATGGGGGAAGGAAAGAGAAGTTTTAAACCAGCAAAGTTTTGTTTTAGGTGAAGGATTTCTGGGAAGAGTTGCTGCAACTACAAAATTCGAAAAGTGGAATCATGTAGATCAAGACCCAAGAAGCGCTTTCTTCAAAAGACTTAATCTTCATGTTAAACAGTTGTTTTGTTTTCCTATATTTAATGGAACAGTACTAGATGGAGTATATTTCGGAGGAAATTACACCGAAAATTCGGAGTTTCAGAATTCGGACATTCTAAAGATAAGTGCTGGCTTGCTGCAGTTTCATCTAACAAATCAGCGATTAAGATCAGAACATTATGAAATGAACTCCTTGATGTCAATAGTTTTTGAGTTGTTCAAATCGATCAAACAAACCAATGAAGTTAAAGAACTGTTCTATCTGCTGCTCGATGCTGCGTTAAATATAACTGAAACAACAATGGTCTGTCTCCTCTATAAGGATAAGTTCAGAGCAGGCAAGCTGCACTTTCTTTCTCGTGGCATCGGTAAGTCTGAGTTGGAAGGTGTAACTACGGATTTGATGAGAAGATATTTTAGTGAGGAGTCCACATCTTCTGGTGAGGAGCAGCTGTCTCAATGGAACTCCGGACGCAATGTTCTTGAAGTTCCAATTCTGTTCAATGGATTCTTGGTATCGTTATTATGTGTGGAGGTAAAGAGTGAAAAGTCAGGATTAGCCAATTATTATGCGGATGCCTTCAGACTCTTATATACTGTTCTGATTCAGAAACTGATGCTGCATGAGTTGGAGGAACATGCCCGTGTACAATTGCTGAAAGACGCTCTGCAGCAATGGAATCCTGAACTACATTTGGAATTACAAGCAACGCACTCATACGTTGCCAGTGTCTTGCCATTTCTACCGATATCGCAACAGGAACAGCGTCAAGTGTTATTGATCTGTCCTATTTTATTTTATGATTTAGCGATACTCCGTTCACACTCGTTCTCAGAAGAACTGTTGAATGTGATCGAAGAATTCCAGATATGGCACTCAACCAGCCAGGCACCTGATTCCGTATCAGCTCAAATTTTGGCAATTGCTTATAATTATCAAAAAGGTTCAAATTCAAAAGTAATGAACGGCTTCTCTCATAATTTAATTTACTTGTTTGAAGAAAACACTCGAAAGAATTCATTCCTGGAAGCAGATCTATCAGAAGATGATAAACTCGGATTATTCTCTAGTATGAGTGTGGAGAGTAGGCTGGAGCAATTGTCAAAGAGAGAGAATGAGGTTCTTCAGCTTGTAGCAATAGGGTATGGAAATAGAGAAATAGCCAAGAGGTTATACATCAGTGAACATACAGTAAAAAACCACATGAGTAATATATTCCAGAAACTTGATGTTAAAGATAGAAGTAAAGCCATTGCAGTAGTGTACAAGAAAATTTACGAAAATTTGTAATTTTTATTATTTAATGAATAGTAATATTTTCTTATTCTAATTCACTTTAGTAAGTTTATAAGAAGGTGTGGGGGTTCCAGTTTCTATTAGCTTTGCTTTATACTCAAGTAGCTGTTATTTATAGCAAGGAAGGCGAAGAATATGAAGTATAAAATTAATATCTTGCTGCAAATAGAATGTACTCTTTTCTTTCAACAGAATCCCTATGCTTTTCACACTATTGAAGGATTAGCAATTCATATAGGCAGATCCAAAGAGCTCCTTGAAGAGGTTCTTATGGTATTGTGTGAGAAAGAGATCGTTGAAGCTGTGCGAGAAAGAGACGGTATCTTATATCGTTACAGAAGTCCCGAGCAAACAACAATTATTAAAGAATAATTTTATTAAAGTCTAGACCGCAGAGATGCGGTCTTTTTTAGTTTTTACATCGGCTGAAGACCGGGGAGCGGCAAATAATTCATCTGGTAGGAGCAGGCATATGTATCAGGAATGCAGCACAACGGGTAAGTAGAAGAGAATAGGGCTATCAAGTGGGAGGATAACCCGCTGACAAGCCGCGAACACTAAGGGTGCATTTGTCCGTTGCAAAGTCCGTAGCAATTCATTAACGACTCAAGAGGAGATACCATGAAGGAGAATAAGGAAGCTATAGAAGCTGGAATAGAACTAGGGATAGGACCCGAAACAGAAACGAATAGATTACCCGGATGGAACTTGGATAATAGCTATGCCCGCCTGCCGGAGGTTTTGTTCACCACAACCCTTCCGGGTTCTGTCCGCTCGCCGGAGCTGGTCATTCTTAATGATGCGCTTGCGGCATCGATGGGGTTAAACGCCGGAATGCTGCGCAGCGGAGAGGGCATTGCGGTATTTGCCGGTAATCGTATTCCTGAAGGGGCCCAGCCATTGGCCCAAGCGTATGCCGGTCATCAGTTCGGGTATTTCACCCTTCTGGGGGACGGCCGGGCGATACTGCTAGGCGAACAGATTACGCCTGAAGGCGGGCGGCTGGATGTTCAACTGAAAGGTTCCGGCAGAACACCGTATTCCCGCGGCGGCGATGGCCGGGCTACACTGGGGCCTATGCTGCGCGAATATATAATCAGTGAAGCCATGCATGCGCTAGGCATACCTACAACCCGAAGTCTGGCCGTTGTGACCACAGGTGAGACTGTTAACCGGGATACCAGCCTGTCGGGAGCCATTCTAACCCGCATTGCTTCGAGTCATCTTCGTGTGGGTACGTTTCAATATGCTGCAAGCTGGGGAACGCAAGAGGAGTTGCGGGTCTTGGCAGACTACGCCTTGGACAGACATTTCAAAGACATCGACGACACCAGCGGGAACCGATATCTGGATCTGCTCCGGGAAGTGGTTAAGCGGCAAGCTAGCCTCATAGCCAAGTGGCAGCTTGTCGGCTTCATTCACGGAGTTATGAACACCGATAATATGGCCATTAGCGGAGAAACCATTGATTACGGTCCTTGTGCGTTTATGGATAACTATGACCCGGCAACCGTATTCAGCTCCATTGACCGCCAAGGCCGCTATGCCTATGGCAATCAGCCCCAGATCGGGGCGTGGAATCTGGCGAGACTTGCCGAAGCTATGCTGCCGCTGCTGGACACTGATGAGGCGCAGGCTGTACAACTTGCTGAAGATGCGATCTCGGAGTTCGTGGATTTATTTAATGAGCAGTGGCTGGCTGGAATGAAGGGGAAGCTGGGGATTTTTGGAGCAGAGCAAGAGGACGAATCGATGATTAGAGATCTGCTCGATATCATGAAGAAACACCAGGCGGACTATACGAATACGTTCCGGGCCCTGACATTGGATAATCTTGAGGAGACGGCACTCTCAGGCATCCCGGAATTCACCCGATGGCATGAGCAGTGGCAGGCCCGGCTAAACCGGCAGGAGGAATCAAGGGCAGTTTCCCAGCAATTGATGCGCAGCAGCAATCCCGCCGTGATTCCCCGCAACCACCGGGTGGAAGAGGCGCTGGAAGCTGCGGTAGACCACGGGGATTTCTCTGTCATGGAGCGTCTGCTGGATGTCCTTGCAGCTCCGTATGCGTATACCGCTGAACAGGAAGAGTATGCTGCCCCGGCATCGAAGTCAGCCTGCCCGTACCGGACCTATTGCGGGACATGAGGCAGTGTGGAACCCAAAAAGCTGTGCAGCGCTCGATCCAGCAACACTCAGCGTGGATTTAATTTCACTTGAGAACCTTTGCCGCCTGTCTGGATTCCGGTATCCTTCACGCCGGCTTCCTTCAGGTCGGCCACCAACCGCTCAATCACTGTCTTAGCGGCAGCCGCTTCTTTCGCACCGGATGCCTTCACAACCAATTGTACCGGCTTGCCGGAACGGAGATGCTTGTCCGCTTGCCGGAGCTTTGTATCATAATCATGCTCTTCGATATGGGCAGTGAAGCGCAGCTCCTTGACCTTCTCCTTGCTGCTTCCCCCGGAAGCACGCCCGGAATCCGCTTTTCGCGCCGCATTGTCTTTCTGCACGGCAGCTTTCCCTTTCCCCTTCGCCATCAGGCTGCAAGGCGGCGGGCTGCTCATTAGCGAAGTGCATACCAGGTCCGCTCCTTGTGCGCGGGCCATCGCCAGTGCCTCTTCCCGGGAGACCACTCCCAGCTTCTCGCCTCTAAGTCCGGTCAGCACCACCTCGGATGCTCGGATCTGTTCATTGATTAATACTGCCACGTGAAATGAAGCCTCCCTTTATAACAATGATAAAGCTATCATATACGGAACCACCCTGTGATTCAATTATCTGCATAAAGGCGCTGTGCTCGGCACCATTTTGAGTATGCGGCTTGTTTTCAGCAATACTAAATATCTAATGAAACTCGCATTATCCCTTTACTATTGAGGTTATAACCACTATCAGAAGGGCCATCATGTTCAAATCGATCCACTAAGCTAAGTCAGAGAGTTGACGAATATGTATCCTTGATCTCGCTATCTCTATAGTGCCGTCTAAGAGGAGACCAGAGCCAAACGCCGGGAAGAGATGATCAAAGTGCTGGGTGCCGGATACAAAAGCATGGATCTCTACCGCAGAAGATAGAGGATTAACCCAAACGGCCCAACCCGGCTGCAGGTGGATCACTTGGGTTGAAATACAAGAAAGCATAAGCTTCACATTATACTTTATCCGAGAAACGGGTACCGCCCCTATAAGGACGGTACCCGTTTCTTCATAACTTTATTGTTGCTCCCGCGCATGTGCGGCTTCATCTTTTACTTCTTCCCGGAAGCCTTGGATACTTTGTTTCCGGCGGTCGTTCTTTTCTTCAATTTGGCTGCGTTCCTCGCTGCTGATCTCGGAGGAATACTTGGTTAAATAATCTTCAGCTTCATGAAGGTTCTCCTGGGTGTTCTGAATACTTTGCTGCAAATGTTCGACATTATCTGCCCGGTTATCCGGCTTTGCCATTTCGTTATCGCCTCCTGGTCATTGAAGCGCTCATGGGAGCACTAAACATTAGATTGAGCGTGACCGGAGGTTTTTATGCACAATCGCAGAGGTATTATCACCAGCGATTCGAATGGTCTTGTCCCCGGACATCCGGGTTATCGGCCATTCTGGCGTCTGCTGAATGACTCGGCATACGCAGCATGGCGGAAATGAAGGATGAGGTCCTCCGATAAAGCCATGCCGGCAGGAATTGCTGTCGGGTCCATGATCAGCCCTTCCGGCTCGTTGATGATTTCCGATACATGCAGGCGGCCCAAATCTATTCGTTCACGGTCATCCGGCCAGGCCCGGGTGGGATCATCGGTAGGATCTCCTTCCTGACCGAATACAGCAACCAGCTGAAAGATTGCAGGCTCATCCTTGAACCGCAGCTCCAGATCCTCTTCCAGATAGTTATCCGGCTGCTGCTGCGCTTCTTTGACGGTGAAGGTCCGTACACCTGATTCGGGTACCCATTCGAACTTTACAGGACGGTGGATGCCTTCCTGATCCACGAAGTAGTAAGCATGAATGCAAAAATAACGGCTTTCGGCGTAACTGGCAGGCGGCTGTAGTTGTTTGATAGCGAGAAAGCTTTCTTTGCTTTCTTTGAAGTGGATGGTGATCTCCTTGATGAGGTCAAGCACACCTAAACCGCTAACCTGCGCATGGTGGGCGGCGCGGGTGATTTCCAGAAACGATTGGGGTGTCCGGGCAAAAAAGACCGGAACCGTTACCCCGACCAGACTGGTTACGCTGCCGTCCGGAAGGCTGAATTGAACAGCCATTCCTTTGGCTGGAGACAGCAGATCTGCCAGGGCCGGATCGGTAGAGCTGCCGGAGAACCTTACAATGGCATTGATTTGATCTTCCTGCAGATGAGGTGCGGCAGTGAACGGAGAGGCAAGGCCGCTCGGGCGGAAGAACGCCCGGCAGCACGTGCCTTTGGCGTGTGCACGGCGGTATCCGGGGTGCACCCCGGATAGGTCTTCAATGGCATTCACGGCTTGTGTTGGCAGGTCAGGTTGTTCCTCAGGACGGGCAATAGGGACTTCGTGTGAATCCGGTTCATGCATATCGATCATCCTCCCGGTTAGTTTCTAATCGACGTAGCTTCCCCTTTATTATTATTACCACGGCCTTTTCCCCGTTAAACCACCATGAATTCAGAGCTGAACATAGAAGGTAGTAGATTCACCTACTACACTTTTAGCGTAAATTTTCCCTTTATGTTGTTCAATAATCGATTTGGCAATCGCCAGTCCGAGGCCGTGGCCACCCTGCGTGCGCGTTCTGGATGCATCCGTGCGGTAGAAGCGGTCAAAAATACGGGTTAGATGCTCAGGAGCTATACCATCCCCGGTATTGGTGACGGATAGCATAATGTCGTTATGCTGTTTTTTCAGGGAAATGATAACTTCGCCCTTAGGGTTCGTATATTTCACGGCATTGTCCACGAGGATCATCACCACTTGCTTAATCTGCTCACTGCTGCCATGCGCGGTCAGGTCAGGCTCAATATCGTATTCAAGTGAAAGCTGCTTCTCAAAGAACACCGCCTCCATCGTCAAAATGATATGTTCTACCGCATCGCTCATATTGAACGTCGTGAAGACCATATTCGTTTTGGAATCATCCATTTCCGTTAGATACAAAAGATCGCTGGTCAGGTTGGCCATCCGTTCCGTCTCAGATTTGATGTAGTGAAGCCACTTCGACTGATTGTGAATGGTATCTTCCTGATTGGCCAGCAGAACATCCGCATTGGTATTAATGATGGCGAGCGGCGTCTTTAATTCATGGGAAGCATCGGCGATGAACTGCTTTTGTTTATAGAAAGCTTCCTTCACGGGTTGAATCGAACGGTTAGCGAAGAAACGGCTGGCAAAATACAGGGTAATCAGCATCACTGATCCGACAGCTGTGAACGTGTATATCAGTTTCTTCAGAATTTCCTGCTGCGCGGTGATATCGAGAAATACAAGCATATGCCCGTCTGCCGTTGGCTGTTTGGTATAAATCCAGTGGCTCCCGTCGAGATTGAACTCCCCGGTGTCCTTATTGATAGATACCGCTTCTTTCAGGGCTTGCTCATAAAACTCACTATCCATCTGAAATTTGGAATCAGAGGAGGTCAGCTTCCACTCGGCATCCGTCCGCAGCATGAAAGAGACGGATCTTTCGGGCGGTGAATCGCCCTTGTTCATAGGGCCTTTGTCCATAAGTGACGGATCGGTAAATGCTCCACCAGATTGCTTGTGTCCGGCGGGTCCATCGCCATCTCTATGAAAATCGAGGATCCGGTTCAGCTCCATATTAATGTCGCTTCTTACATCCTGATAAGTAATGATGTATATGGAGCCGAACGCCACAAGCATGATCAGAGAGATCGTGACAAGGTTAACGATGAGGAACCGGTTTCTGAGCTTCGTGAACATTACGTTGTCACCTCAAGTACATATCCCACGCCACGGATCGTGCCGATGCGCACGGCCGAGTTCAGGAAGGTGAATTTTTTTCTCAAAAAAGAGATGTAAACCTCCACGTTGTTGTGCTCCACTTCGGAATCAAAGCCCCACAGCTTCTCGATGATCTGCTCCTTGGAAGTTACCGCCTGTTTTCTTACGATCAAGAGCTCCAGCAATTCACTTTCCTTTAAATTCAGCTTGATTTCTTTGCCCCCGGCAGAGAGCTTCAGCGTGGACGTATTCAGTTCGATATCCCCGAATCTTAAAGCATCGTCCGGCAGCACCTCGCCTTTACGCCGCAGTACCGCCCGAATTCTGGCCAGCAGCTCTTCCGAGGAAAAAGGTTTGGCGATGTAGTCATCCGCTCCAAAATCCAGCCCGGTCACCATATCGGTAATCTCTCCCTTTGCGGTAAGAAAAATAACAGGAGTAGCCACGCCTTCGTTCCGCAGCTTCTTCAATACTTGAATGCCAT
Source organism: Paenibacillus oryziterrae (assembly GCF_042610485.1). Classification (NCBI taxonomy): domain Bacteria; kingdom Bacillati; phylum Bacillota; class Bacilli; order Caryophanales; family Paenibacillaceae; genus Paenibacillus; species Paenibacillus oryziterrae. Next base: position 22,728 of record NZ_JBGJZO010000027.1, read on the forward strand.
CCAGCTCCGGCATCATAATATCGAGCAGCAGCAAATCATATATCCCGCTTAATGCGAAATCCAGCCCCGATCGTCCGTCATGGACAGCGTCTACTGAATAATTATGTTTCTTCAATATTTGGGTCAGCGCCTCCGCCAGATGAAGCTCATCCTCTACAATCAATATTCTCATGGGCATGCCATCCTCTGTTTAAAATGTCTGCTTGTTTACTTGCTTCATTATAGCAAGATTACCTTTAACCAACCTTAACAACCGGGGCCGGAAGTCCAACATTCACCGTAGTTACACCCTCCAAATAAAGATCCGGAGGACGATTATCATCGCAATGTAAAAAAGATTCGGCGAATGTAAAACCATTTAAGATTCACTAAAGGTTAAGCCGCTAAGATACAGACATGAGCAGCACGGGTAAAGCTCGAAGCACACGATACAGAAAGGATCTGAACCCTATGGCGATTGAAGTATTCAACCGGTATGAGAACAAATATTTGTTCGATACGGAGGCTTACAACAAACTATACAATGAACTGCTGGAATATATGGAACTCGATGATTACAACAAGATGCATGACTTTTATTCCATCACCAATTTGTATTATGACACCGCGAACGATGCATTGATCCGCAATAGCCTGGCGAAGCCTAAATATAAGGAAAAGCTCCGCTTAAGAGCTTACGGTGTACCAGGCCAGGACGCCAAAGTATATCTGGAGATTAAGAAGAAGGTCTTCGGCTTGGTCAACAAGCGGAGAACGGGGCTTAAGCTGAATGAAGCCTACGAATTTGTCCGTACAGGCATCGCGCCAGAGTATAAGGATTACATGAACCAGCAGGTTATCAATGAAATCACCTACTTCTTAACGCGGTATGATTTACAGCCTAAGGTGTATCTGGCCTACGAGCGCAAAGCACTCTTTTGCAAAAACAACCGTGATCTCAGAATCACCTTCGATACGAATATCCGCAGCCGCCGTTATGATCTGAAGCTGGAGCATGGTACCCATGGCGAGCATCTGCTGGAACCGGGCCAATGGCTCATGGAAGTGAAGGCGGAGAAGACCATTCCGATGTGGCTGTCCAAAATGCTCTCGGAGCATCAGATGTACCGCACAAGCTTCTCGAAGTACGGCAACGAATACAAGAAAATGCTGAAGAACAGTAAAATCGAAACGGAGAGTGCCCTTTATGCTTGATTCCATCTTCAATACTACACTAACAACGACAGAACTTACGTTTACAAATGCACTTATAACCATTCTAGTATCCATCGCACTTGGCGGAATCATCAGCTTAACCTATATGAAGACCAATCCGAACGGATTCTCGCAAAATTTCACGTTGACCATGGTGCTGCTGCCCTCGATTGTGGCAATTATCATCCTCCTTATTGGCAGCAACGTTGCCAGAGCCTTCAGCCTTGCTGGAGCCTTCTCCATTATCCGCTTCCGAAGCGCGCCTGGCGATCCTAAAGATATCTCTTATGTACTGTTTACGATGGCCGCCGGCCTTGCCTGCGGAGTAGGTTCCTTCGGATATGCGGTACTATTCACAGTCATCCTGTGTACACTCATGTTTATCCTCAGCCGTATCAACTTTGGTGCCAATAAAACGACTCAGAAGTTGCTTAAGGTAACGATCCCAGAGAATTTGGGATATGAGGAAGCCTTTCAGGATGTATTTAAGAAATTTAATGTCGGCTACGAGCTTCGCAAGATCAGAACGACCGAGCTTGGCAGCTTATATGAGTTGGTATATGGCGTAAGAATCGATGAGTTCACCAATCAGAAGGAATTCCTCGATGCAATCCGCTGCCTGAATGGCAATTTGGATATCTCGCTGACGATGACGCCTTCTACCACAGACTATTAAAAAGACCGAGAGGAACGATGATAGATGAAAAAGATAAGCGCAATTAGCAGATTAGGGTTGGTGTTCCTGTGTGCAGCAGTAGTATCCGCATGCAGCGCCGCAAACGGCGCGCAGACGAATGACGGGACGGCCGCTGCAGTCACAGCGGCGCAGACCTCCACTTCAGCAGCGGCCCAGCTTGTCAGCGCAAAGGTGGGGGACGTTGTAACCTTTGACGATGATGATCATGTTACGGATTGGACTGCGGAGAACTCCACCGCTATTGAACTTAGCGGAACAAGTGCTACGGTTAACGGCTCCGGGGCAGCAGCTAAAGACGGGACAGTAACCATCACGGCTGCGGGAACTTACGTATTAAGCGGCAGCTTAAGCGACGGACAGATCGTGGTTGATGTTCAGGAAGAAGGAGCTGTACATCTGGTATTAAACGGTGTAGATATTCACGATAACGATAACGCTCCAATCTATATTAAAGCAGCGGACAAAACGATCATTACACTGCAGGAAGGTACAGAGAACGTAATCTCAGATGGAGCAACCTATGCCATCACGGATGCTTCCTCCGATGAGCCAAGCGCGGCGATCTTCAGCAAGGGCGACTTAACCATTAACGGAACCGGCAAGTTGTCAGTTAAAGCAACCTATAAAGACGGAATATCCAGCAAAGATGACCTGAAGATTATGGAAGGCACGATTGAAATTCAAGCAGCGGATGACGGTATCGTTGGACGCGACCTGGTTGCTGTTCAGGAAGGGAGTCTAACCGTTACTGCATCTGGAGACGGGATCAAGGCAACCAATGAGAAAGATACCTCCAAAGGATTTGTGGCTATAGCTGCGGGCACCTTTGATATCCAGGCCGGAGCCGATGGCATTCAAGCCGAGACGAACGTAATAATTGACGGCGGCACGTATAAGGTGGTAACCGGCGGCGGCAATGTGAATGCTGAAGTGAAGGTGGAAGAGGGCTTCGGTAACAGAGGCCAGCAGCCGGCAGCGGCAACTACGGAAACGGAGACAACAGAGGCTGAATCCACAAGTACAAAAGGGCTTAAAGCCGGAGCAGATATTCTGGTGAATGGCGGAAATATAACGATTGATTCTGCAGACGATGCCATCCATGGCAACGGCAATGTATCAGTAACCGGTGGAGAATTGCAGCTTGAAGCCGGCGACGATGGAATTCATGCAGATTCGCTGCTGTCCTTATCCAGTGGCACCGTCAACATCAAGAAGAGCTATGAAGGGATTGAAGGCGCGAATATCACTATTGCCGGCGGCAAAGTCTATATTACTGCCTCTGATGACGGTGTGAATGTGTCCGGCGGTAATGATACGGCTGCTGAAGCCCAGAACCAAGACCCATTCAGCGACACAGGCAACAATATGCTGACCATCAGCGGAGGAAATGTAGTAGTGAATTCATCCGGCGACGGACTCGATTCCAATGGATCTATGACCATGACTGGCGGCACCGTAGTGGTAAGCGGACCAACCGAGAATAACAATGCCCCCCTGGATTTCAATGGTACCTTCGTGGTGAGCGGTGGACTTCTCGCGGCGGCAGGAAGCTCAGGGATGGCTCAAGGACCATCCGAGGATTCCACACAATACTCGATAGCGATGACTTACCCGCAGACACAGAAGGGTGGAACGCTGGTTCATCTGGAGGACAGTGAGGGCAAGACAATTATAACCTTTGCCCCTGCCAAGGATTATCAATCGGTAGTAATCAGCTCGCCGGGCTTGAAAAAGGATGGCTCCTACACCCTGTACTCAGGCGGAAACTCGACAGGTACCGTAGTAGACGGGTACTATGCAGACGGAACATATGCAGATGGAACGAAGGCCGTGCAGTTTGATATCACAGACAGCATTACAACCTGGTTAAATGAATCAGGAGTAACGACTGGCGGGGGCACAGGCTTTGGACCTGGAGGCGGTGGAGGCGGCGGCCAACGACCTGAAGGCGGAAGACAGGGTGGCATGAAAGGAACACCACCCGAAGGATTCACACCGCCTGATGGCGCAGCACCACCCGAAGGATTCACACCGCCTGATGGCGCAGCACCACCCGAAGGATTCACGCCGCCTGATGGCGCAGTACCACCCGATGACGGCACAGCGAAATAATACGGTTGATGGCATTCCTTGCATATCAAATCTAGTGAACATAGAAAGAAGCTGGCGCATTAGCGTCAGCTTCTTTTTAGAATAGGCTCTGTTATGAGCTGAAGGAACTTAACAAAAAGGCAAAGGTAACGAAGGGGGATTTTTGGAACTGGAGGAGCGGTAGCGTCCGCCTTTGTCTCCGGATTTCAACTGCGAACAGCAGTTTTAATCAAGAAATCGGGAGACAACAGCGGCCGGAGGTCCAAACATTCACCGTAGTTATCGCCTCAGCCGTATAGTAATTGAATGACAACTCGTTATTTCTCCCAAAGCTCGATCAGCCGGCCTTCAGGATCTTCAATCCAAATAAACGTCCCGAATTCGCTACTCTCTTGTTCCTTGGCAAGGGGTACACCAATTTGTTCAAGATGCTTCATCATCTCATTTAGATCTTCTACTTGGAAATTTAACATCACTTGTTGTTCCGTCGGGAAGTAACTGTCATTCGCAGTAAAGAAAGAAAAGATCGTCTCATTTCCGGATTGGGGCTTAATCACAGTCCCGTTCCAATCGCCTATTTCAAGCTTCAACACTTCACTGTACCATTTCTTGATCACTTCAAGATTCTTCGTTCTCCAGAATATCCCGCCGAAACCTTTAATCATCGTATTCAGCTCCTGTCTGACATCAGATTCTTAAATGACATAAGGTGTTGCTTCTAGAGTCTCCGCTTTGGCTACAGCTTCCTCCAGCGTCATTCCGGTATAACTCTGCGCTTCAAAGAAACGTCCGCTCTTCTTGTCATTCACAAAGGCACCAACTGTAATGCCCGGAATGACACTTTCCACCGCATTGTGGGCTTGCGGCCCGCCTAAGTCGGTTCTGCACCAGCCCGGATCAGCCAGGTTCAGCATCACATCGGTACCTTCCAGTTTGGGTGCCAGATCCTTTGTGAACTTGTCGAGGGCTGCCTTGCTCGCTGCATATCCGGCTTGCTGCGGTTCATTTTTAATTCCGCTGGTTGTGTTGATCACCCGCCCGAAGCCCCGCTCAATCATCTGTGGAATCAAGCGGTTACATATCGTAACGATAGAAATAAAGTTAATGCGGAAGCTCATGTCGAAGTCTTCGACTGGAGTGTTCCAGTAATCCGTGCGATATGCGATTTGCACAGCAGCATTGTTAAAAACAATATCGACCACTGTACCCTTAGCTTCGATCTCATCCAGCATGGCTACAACCTCTTCGTGATTTGCAAGCTCGGCTTGTACACAGTATGCGTCCACACCAAGCGCTTTCACTTCTTGCTCGACCTTTTGGGTATGTTCGAGACTTCTGCTGTGCAAAATGAGATTGCACCCTTGCTTCGCCATAAATATGGCAGTCTGATAACCGACTCCTCTGCTGGCGCCGGTAATCAGAGCCCATCTTCCTTTAACGTTGACCATCAGATTAGCTCTCCTTCAGTTCTAATGAGAATACCATTCAACTTTAACAATGATCCACCAGCCAATCAATCATTTTCCGGGCGATGCTGACCCTCGGTGGAATGACAGGAAGTGCAGACAGACTGAACCAGTCGGCATGTTCAATTTCTTCACCGTCCACGGCAATTTCACCACTGTCATATTCGGCCAGAAACCCGACCATCAGCGAATGGGGGAAGGGCCACTGCTGGCTGCCGAAATAGCGGATGTTTGTGACCTTGAGGCCGACCTCTTCCATGATCTCGCGCTGCACGCAGTCCTCCAGCGTCTCACCCGGTTCAACGAAGCCGGCAATCAGCCCGTACATATGATTCTGAAAATGGCGGGCGTGGGCCAGCAGGATCTGATCACCCTTGAGAATAGCTGTAATAACTGCCGGGGCAAGCCGGGGATAACTGATAAGCCCGCATTGCGGGCAGCTGCGTGATCTTTCGCTCTGTGACAGTGTAGTTGCTGTTCCGCATTTGCCGCAGAACTGATGCGTATCGTCCCAGGCCAGGATTTGAATACCTTTTCCCGCCAGGTGAAACAGATCTTCATCCAGCACATCATATAACAGCCGAAGCGGATGAAAGGACATACCTTCAGGCTCCGTCGCGTCAGCTGGAACTTCTGAGGTGAAGCAGGGAATTCCATCGAATGTCCCGAGGTAAATGGTTCTGGCGGGGCAGACCATAATCTGATCTAGCGACTGCGCGATAGGAATTCCAGTCGATCCGCCGTCCTCAGTAATAAGAAGTCTGCCGGAGCTGAAAATGAGCCAGCAGGACGAACCTCTATACTCAGAGACGGGAACAATTGCCGGGATATACCGTTTATAAATACTCTCGATTGGTTTCATCATTAAGCAGTACCTTTCTGGACCTGCGCGGTCGAAATGGACGATTCTCGGCTCTGGTCATCGGCATATTTTCTATTAAGAATAGCAAATAGTGGGTGTTGGGACAAACTGGCGCTGACCAGGGATTGACATCTGCAAAACATGTAACTACAATGGTTACAGGATTACAATAAATATACGGAGGTTATTTGATATGAAAATCGCATTGACAGGCGCAACCGGACAGTTTGGCTCTATTGTGGCAGAGACTTTGCTTGAATCCGTAACCCCGGAGAATTTGATCGCCAGCGTAAGAAACCCTGAGAAAGCAGAGAACCTGCGTGCCCGGGGCGTAGACGTCCGGCATGGGGATTTTGATAAACCAGAGACACTGGATGCCGCCTTTGAAGGGGTCGAGCGGCTGCTGATCGTATCAACCGATGGCGATAATGATACCCGTATCCGCCAGCATAAAGCAGCAGTGGATGCCGCTGTCCGGGCAGGTGTGGGGTTCATCGTCTACACCAGCGTAGGGCACGCTGACAGCAGTCCGTTATTCCTTGCTCCTGTGCACAAGGCAACGGAAGCCTTTATCCGGGAGTCAGGCATACCTTACTCCTTCCTTCGCAACAACTGGTATCTGGAGAATGAAACAGCTTCTATTCAAGGTGTTTTGGCGGGAGCGCCATGGGTAACCTCGGCAGGATCAGGTAAGGTTGGCTGGGCCACCCGCCGTGATTATGCACAGGCAGCGGCTGCTGTTCTGACGGGTGAAGGTCATGAGAATTCCATTTATGAATTATCCGGCACACCGGCAACGCAGGAAGAACTGGTAGCGGTAGTGGGTGAGGTACTGGGTAAAGACGTTGTCGTGCAGCAGGTAGATGACCAAACATATTCGGACATTATGGCGAGTGTGGGGGTGCCGGCAGGGGCCTTGCCTTTCGTAGTAGCTATTCAAGAAGCCATTCGCGAGGGAACGCTGGATATCGAGAGTGACGATTTCGAGAAGCTACTGAAGCGTCCGCTTACCTCCCTGAGTGCAGGCGTAACAGAAATCATAAATCAGATTAAAGCCTAAACCAATGTGCAGATGCCCCTAGTGAATCTACTTCCTCCGTTGTAGATGAGTGTAGATTGGTACTCTTTCCCAGCCGACAGGAGGAGATTCATAGGGGCAATCCACTGAAAGTGTTTCATATAACAAGGAGTACCCAGAAGACAGGTAGTTTATGTATTTTGCCTGCTGACGGCTATCCATTGTCCTGCTATGTGATTTATAATGGCAGTATCTCAATGGAAAATTAGGTGAGCTTGTTGGAACAACGGAAGTATATCGGAGATTTGGCAGCTACAAGAATGAACAACTTTGATTTTTTACGGTTTGCGGCGGCTTCTGCCGTGATCTTCTCCCATGCCTATCCGCTTTCTTGGGGAAATGATAACAATGAACCTCTGTTTATGTTGTCAGGTGGACAAGTGACCATTGGACGGATTGCTGTGGCGATCTTTTTTATCATTAGCGGGTTCTTGATCACCCAAAGTTATGACAGGTCAAAGAGCTTTGTGTCTTTCGCCAAGGCGAGAATTTTACGGATTTTCCCGGGGCTTCTGTTTGTGCTCCTGCTGTCTGCTTTTGTATTAGGCCCTCTGGTTTCATCAAAGTCCGTGTCGGCCTATTTCGCTGACCCCGGTACCATGCATTATCTGAAGAATATATTCCTGCATCCGATGATCTATCCCTTGCCAGGTGTTTTTGATACCACAGTGTACCAGGGCGCAGTGAACGGGTCGTTATGGACACTGGAATTTGAATTCTTGTGTTATATCTTAGTGGCTGTGCTAGGCTTGCTGAGACTATTAAGAAAAGAAATTGTACTGATATTTGCGGTAGGCGTATTCTTAGCTCCCCATCTGCCTTTCCTTGTGAACCGTTATTATTTCACGACGAATACCAGCTTGGAATTAATTCGTTATTTCTCCATGGGCATGTTGTTCTATAGTTTCCGTAAATACATTCCTCTGCATAAGTACCTTGCCTGGTTATCTACGGCGATGATTCTCATTAGCCTTGCGTTTCCTTCACACTTTAAATTGGTTTTTACCGTGTTTGGCACTTATCTGATCATGTATCTTGCTTTTAAACCGACGGTAAGAATCCGGGACTTTGCTAAAAAGGGTGATTTCTCTTACGGGATCTACATCTATGCTTTTCCGGTACAGCAATTCATTTCTTACTGCTTTGGAACAGGAATAACACCCGCGAGAAGCATGCTGTTCAGCTTCCCCCTCGCACTTGCATTTGCCGTATTGTCCTGGCATCTAGTGGAGAGAAATGCACTGAAGCTGAAGAATACAACCTTTATTCCAAGACGCAAACAAAGTGGCGATGAGGATACACAGATCAAACAAGCCGTGTAAATTCTGCTGCATCACACCAAAAAGCCCGGTCCGCTTGATTCAAGCGGACCGGGCTTTTGTTGTACAAGGGCTAAACTTTAATCGTTGTCTGCTTCCACCAAGTCCTTCAGGGCAGAGAGCTTATCATCCCAATACGCTTCAAAGAAGGATAGCCACTCTCTGATCTCAGTCAGCGGTTCCGGCTGAAGTCTATACCTTGTCTCCCGTCCAACCTTCTGGCTGTGGACCAGACCGGCATCGGACAGCACAGTCAGGTGCTTGTTGACCGCTGTACGGGTAATCGGAAAACATTCGGTAATGGCCGCTACCGGCATTTCCTTATCGGCAAGCAGCCGCAGCAGCCTGCGGCGGGTAGGATCGGCAATCGCCTGAAACACATCATGCTTAAGCGCTGGAGCCCCCAACTTAGGCCTCTACATATTGTACAAGCTTCTCATTAACAATACTTTCCCAGCCGCCATTCATGACTTCACGGATGACTGCATGCGGTTTGCCAAACTCATTGACCTTCTCAGGGTCCCAGCCGGAGTGGATCAGGGTGAACTCGGTGCGTCCGTCTTCCAGAGCTTTTAATTCAAAGGCCAGCTGCCAATCCTTGCCCCAGTCGATAGCGACGCGGTTCGGAGGATCAATCGCTGTTACTTTACACGGAGAATCTCCGAAAGGCCCAGCATGAAGGGTGAATTCATATCCCAGAACAGGTTCGAAGTTATTCGCCATCCACCAGGCGGCAATGCCTTCCGAAGTGGCAACAGCATTCCATACTTTTTCAATTGAAGCCTTAAGTATAACGGTTTTACGAATTTCCGGTATTGTTCCTTGTGATTGCATGAAGTACCTCCTGAATATAATGTGACACCATTTAGTGTTACTAGTAATATAACACCAAAAGGTGTTATATTACTAGGCGGAAATCTACACCAATTTCAGCTATAGTGTATCCTGTTCGACCGGGACAATCCACAGCCTGCCATTGCCGGATGACGAAGACTATGGCAGAATATAAGCTTATAAAGAATTGAAGGAGATATGAACACATGAGTGCTTTACCTAATTGCCCTAAATGCAACTCCGAGTACACGTATGAGGACGGAAGCCTGCTCGTTTGCCCGGAATGTGCCCATGAATGGACACTGGAAGCGGAGGCTGCTACCAATGAATCAGGAAGAGTTATCAAAGACTCCAACGGAAATATTCTAAGCGATGGGGATTCTATCACGATTATCAAGGATCTCAAAGTTAAAGGAAGCTCCTCTGTCTTGAAGATCGGCACAAAAGTTAAAAACATCCGTCTGGTTGACGGAGATCATGATATTGATTGCAAAATCGACGGTTTTGGAGCGATGAAGCTGAAATCGGAGTTTGTGAAAAAGATATAGACTGTTATGAGACAGGTAAGGCCATCCTCTTGGATGGCCTTTTTTGATTTGCCTGCAGACGAAGGTATGCAGATCAGTAAAATACTTTCTTCTGCAGCAGATCAAGTGCCCGTTCGATTTCTTCGCGTTCTTCCTCCGTAACGGTCTCCATTCGCTGGGCGAACCGGACTTCAATAAGCTGAAACGATTCGTTCATCAAGGCTTCACCTGCTTTAGAGAGCCGGATGCCTTGTTTACGCCGATCGGTGGGGTCCACAATTTTCTCGCACAGCTGCTTCTCACTTAATTTCCGCAGCTCGCGGCTCGTATTTGGCATGGACATGTGCATGCAGTCGCTGATTTCGCTGAGGGTTACTGGCTGGCTGAAGACAATGTATTCCAGAATTTTATACTGAAGGGGCGTTAGTGTGTTGCTTTTCACCCCTTTAGACATTTCATTTGTTACTTGATGGACCGCAGCGGTAAACGCCACGAATTTATGAAATAGACCATTCTTGTCCATAGGATCACCTCAAGTAAAACCATAACAAAATAATTATCAAAAAACAATTATCATTTGACAACAAAAAACGTATTGTGATACGCTTTACTTATCAAATGATAAGTAAAGGGGTGCTGATATGAACACGCTGATCATTTATACACATCCGAATCATCAAAGCCTGAGTTATGCTTTTTTGCAGGAGATTATACGGGGAAGCAGGGAGAACGCCAACGTAGAGAACATTCAGGTGCTTGATTTGTATGAGGAAGGATTTAATCCGTTATTGGTCTTCGGAGAGCAAAAACGCAGACGTGATATGCATGCCGACCCGGAACTGGCCAAATACCGGGAGCAGCTGCTCTGGGCCGATCAGATCGTAATGGTCTATCCCATCTGGTGGGGGCGTCCGCCGGCGATGCTCCTGGGTTATATTGACCAGATGTTCGCTTCCGGATTTGCGTATCGGGATAAGGGTGGCTTGATGCCGGAGGGGCTCTTGAAGGGAAAATCAGTGGTCTGCGTATCCTCCATGAAAGGCCCTGCGGGCTATCCTCTCCTCTTGCTCCATAATGCACACAAGGTACTGATGCGGAAGGCTCTGTTTAATTTTGTGGGAATCCGGAAGGTGAAATTCTTCGAATTCGGCAGTATGGAGAGCCCGCGCGGCAGGCACCAGAAGAAACTTCAGCGGATATACCGGTATTTCCGGACGGTTAAGGCCTAAAATAGGAAATAACACATATAATCTTTCACTTTAACAACCATAAATTACACCTTATCATTAGCGGTGAGTTCAGTAGTGTCCGTAAGGGAGATGTTTTTACAATGATCCGGGCGGACACTATATGATAAGGTTGGAGACTGCGGGCACGCTATCTAAGATACATAACCCAACCTTGTGATTAGCGCTACGAAGCTTGTGAGGTGAGCGTAACAAAGGAGCGGCGACACCATGAACAGTACGGTTTCGATATTAGGCATTCCTTTCTCTAAATTGACACTTGATGAGACTGTGCAGCATTTGACCGGATGCATCGAAGACCACCATCCCCGGCCCTATCACTTAATCACGGCTAACCCTGAAATTGCGGTTGCCAGCCAATCCGACGAGCTGCTGAGAACCATTATTCAAGAGGCTGATCTTATTGTACCGGATGGAATCGGCATTGTGCTGGCATCGAGAAGAAGAAGGGACCCGATCCCTGAACGGGTTACAGGGTATGACCTGCTGCTGCGGCTGCTGCAGGAAGGCAATGAAAGAGGCTGGAGCTTCTATTTCCTGGGGACAGATGAAGGGACCAGCGCTCAAGCAGCTCAAAGGATATCCACAATGTATCCGAATCTGAAAATCGCCGGCAGACATCATGGATTTTTTACCGAAGCAGAGGAGTCTGATATCCTTTGGGATATTCAGCAGTCCAGACCGGATGTTCTGATCCTCGCTATGGGTGCGCCGTATTCAGACAAATGGTTCTATAAACATAAGGCAAGGTTTGTGGGGATTAAGCTGGTGTTTGGTGTTGGGGGAAGTCTTGATGTGATATCGGGAAAAGTAAAGCCGGTGCCGGGTATCTGGAGAAGGCTTAATCTCGAGTGGGCGCACCGGCTGTTATTTTCCCCTGTAGCCAAAGGACAGAAATCGAGATGGCGCAGGCAGTCGGCGTTACCCAAATTCTTGTACCGTGCTATCCTTAAAAGATAAACGTCATCATTGTTGTTAGTATATAAGGCTCAGTCTGCGGGGACCCCGTTTGGCTGGGTCTTTTTGAATACCCAAATGGACAGAAGGGCGTAGCAGAGAATACCCACAATGCCGGTATCGCCTGCAAGATATTCCGTTGCAGGTGTAGCGGCCGAGCTGATTGCGGCAAATACGGCCCAGGCCAGATTATGGCTTGTATGCAGGACGGACGAGGGCCATACGCTGCCGCTTACCATCCGTACATAACCTATAACGGGTGCCAGTGCGACCGTTGATAACACCATTAGAGTGAGAATAATAGCCTTGTTGCCAAGATTGTGATATTGCGTTGTGAAGAGGATCATGGGGAAATGCCAAATGCCGTGCACAAGCCCGGTAATCAGCGAAGCTTGCTTAAATCCCAGGGAGGCAGATAATTTCGGGAATAAATAGCCACGCCAGCCCAGCTCTTCGCCGAGAGAGTTTGTGAGCACATTAGAGATAAAGATGATCAAGATTGCAACGGGGAAGGCCTTCAGGCTGAATCCGAGGATGGTGTCAGGTGTAATGAGATCAGCGAATCCACCGGTCCAGACAATACTATAACTCAGGGCAATGGGAATAATAGGCACGATTAAGGAGAATAGCCACAGCTTAATGCCTGTTTTATGCAGTCCAAGCTTCTTCCAGCCTGCTTTGTGATATCCTTCTCCGGTCACCAGGAACATCATAATGAAAGTGGCAACCGCGGGTATCATCATGTAAGCGAAAGAGTTGATGTCCGGCACTTGGCTAAGAGCAAGACCGAGAACCAGCACCAGAATAATGAATACGACGGACTGCTTGAGTGCGTCCAATGGTTTAAACATAACGACTCCCCTTTTTCGGTGGTTTAGCGAAGCTTGGTAACCTGGCGATGTGTAAGCGGGATGTATGTTCTGTGCTTTATGTTATTCTATGCCCCATCATAAATGGTTATGGAGATCAAATTACATGAACGTTGTCACAATTTTAAATATTCCTTGACCGGAATATTCCTTATGCGGTATATTAAAGGTGTAGAACATTTCGCTAAAAGGAACATCAGAATCATGAAAACTGTCATATTCAGCGCATTATCGGAACCGAACCGCCTGCACATCGTCGAGCTTTTGAGAAGCGGACCCTTGACTGTAGGGGAGATTGCCGCACAGTTGGAGCTGCGTCAGCCTCAGGCCTCCAAGCATCTCCGGGTACTCCTCGAAGCAGGACTGGTCGAAGTCGAGGCGGTTGCCAACCGCCGGAATTACCGGCTTCGCCCGGAACCGTTTCAAGTGCTGGATTCCTGGCTTGAGGGCTACCTCAAGGTATGGAATGAAAGGTATGACCAACTGGAGCTTTACCTGCAGAAGCTGCAAGCCGGAGGGAATCAGGCGCAAGACGAGAAGAGTGAACGGATAAACCCAACCCCTAAGGAGGAAAAGCAATGACTAACAAAATGATAACCCGGGTAGAAGGTCTGGAATTGGTGCTGGAGCGTGTATTTAATGCACCCCGTGAGCTCGTATTTAAGGCATTTTCGGAAGCTGAGCATTTGAAGCATTGGTGGGGGCCGCGGGGCTGGAGTGTTCCTTATTGCACCGTTGATTTTCGTCCGGGCGGTGTGTGGCATTACTGCATGAAGTGTGAGGATGAGAAGCAGGGTGATTTCTACGGAATGGAATCCTGGGGTAAGGCGGTTTATGGGGAAATCTCAGAACCGGAGCAATTCCTGTACACTGATTACTTCTCGGATGCAGAAGGAAATGTGAACACAGAGCTTCCCTCCTCGGGAATTACGATGATTTTTGAAGAACATGGAGGCGTCACTAAGCTCATCAGCAAATCCAGTTACGAATCACCTGAAGCCCTGCAAACTGTTCTGGATATGGGCATGGAGCAGGGAATTAGCGAAACCTGGGACAGACTGGATGAATACCTGCCGACTATGCAATAAGCGCATCACCAATCGTATATCAAGAAGCGGCTGAGTCCGCTTATTACTCAAGATCACGCAGATATGCGTGATCTTTGTTGTTATCCGGGACATCTTCCCGCAGACAGACAGGCTAATTTGCCGCCTGGCATTCTCTATATTAAAATGAGCTGGAAAGAGCACTTAGGTTGTATACCGGGAGGTTATGAATAATGAAATTCCGTGCAGAGGTTCAGCTTGCCGGCAAGACGGCAACAGGTATTCAGGTCCCTGATGACATTGTTGAAGGGCTTGGTGCAGGTAAGAAGCCCGCAGTTAAAGTGACAATCGGTGGACATTCCTACCGCAGCACGATCGCGACGATGGGGGGCAAGTATATGCTGCCTCTTAGTGCGGAGAACCGGAATGCTGCCGGTGTAAGTGCCGGAGAAGAGGTGGAGGTTGAAGTGGAACTTGACTCTGCACCCCGTGAGCTGGAGATTCCCGCTGATTTCGCGGCTGCTTTACAAGGGGAAGCGGCGGCGCAGGCATTTTTTGAGGGGTTATCCTACAGCAACAAACGGCGGATTGTCCTCTCCATTGAAGGGGCCAAGACGGAGGAAACTAGACAGCGGCGCATAAGTAAATCTGTGGATATGCTTAAAGAGAACCGTATCCAGTAGGTATCAGAGAGGGTGAAGTTATGGTTCATGCCAAAGACGTACTGGCCAATCAACTGCTCTCCGGAGCGAATGATCCAAGCTGGCATATTCCATTTATGCAGGCGGTAGAGGGTATTACGGAAGAGGAAGCCTTCTGGAAACCGGACTCCGGCAGCAACAGCATCGCAGAGCTCACCTGGCATCTGCAGTATTGGAACGAGACATGGCAGACCCGGTACCGCAAGATGAGAATGGATGCCGTACCTCCGATTGGCGACAATAACAACAGCTTTATCATTCCGGAGAACAAAGCATTCAGTGACCTGAGCCAGGAACTACTAAGGGTTCTGCTGGACTGGCAGGTGCTGCTTGAAGAGAGCAGTCTGGAGACCCTGGTCGAAGAATTTCCCGTCCCCGCCAAGTGGTGGGAGCTGATCAGCAACGCCGCTACACACAATGCTTATCATATCGGACAGATCATGTACATCCGCAAGCTGTGGAAAGGGCGGCTATAATTCGTGAATCGGAGTCTTTCAGTCTGTAACCTTTGGAAGCCATCATGGCACTTCTATTATGTAAGAAAGAAAGGAGTGGTCATAGGGATGCTTCAGCAGATTGAAGAGGCAAGGGCAGGAGACCGGCAGGCTTTTGAGGAGATCGTCAGGCATTATACCGGCATGGCGAAATCCATTGCTTACGATAAGCTGCAGGATATTCAGCTGGCAGAGGATGCTGTACAGGAAGCCTTTACGGAGGCGTTCCTCCATCTGTCTCAATTGAGTACGGCAGAAGCCTTTCCGGGGTGGTTCAGGTCGATCGTGGTCCGTCAGTGTTATCGTATTCTCCGCAGGAAAAGACACGCTACCGATTCTTTCGATGAAGCCATGCAAATGCCTGATCCGGCGTACAATATAGCGGATATCATTGAGCGTAATGAAGTACGGCGGATCGTTCAGAATACGGTTGCCGGCTTAAGCTCCAAGCTTCGTGTAGCGGTCGAATTGTTCTATTGGCAGGGATATTCCCTGAAGGAAATTTCTGATTTCCTCGGTGTCTCTATTCCAGTGCTGAAAAAACGGCTGTTCGACGCCAGGCATAAACTGAAGGGTTCTCTGCCTGTAGCAGATGTAATCTCTGTATTCACCCACTTGTACGAAGGAGGAACAAGATTGCTTCATATCGTGAACGGCGACTCGGTAGGTGATATGCTGCGTCAGGGCATTGTGCACGGGGATATTCTGGTGTGGAGAGAGGTATACCCGCATGGGCCCGTATTCCCTCAGCCTGCAGCGGAAGATAACCGCACTTTTCGTGCGGGGTATCTCGAGAAGACACTTGGAGTCCCCAAAGCAGAATATCTTGCTGCAAGCATAGCTCAGGAACAGGCACTGGACCAATGTGGTAAATATGACGAGGTCGTGTTGTGGTTTGAGCATGATTTGTTTGACCAGACTATGCTCAGCTATCTGCTCCATCGCTTCTCCGACATGTCCTCACCTCCGGCGAAGCTGAGCCTGCTATGCATCGGTGAGTTCCCGGGCATCGAGTTGTTCCATGGACTCGGTCAGTTAACCCGCGAGCAGATAGCTACGCTGCACGGAACATGGACACCGATCGGAGCAGTGGAGCTGCAGCTCGGAAGTGCCCTCTGGCAGGCATATGCTTCTGCGGATCCGCAGATCCTGCAGAGCCTGCTGAACCAGGACACATCGGCGCTTCCGTTCGCGCATGATGCATTCAAGGCCCATCTGTCGCGGTTTCCGTCCACATCAAATGGACTTGGCATCGTGGAGCAGACAACCCTGGAGCGGGTAAACGCCGGAACCAATAAAGCATATTCACTGTTTGGAGAAGTGACGGATTCACTCCATCGGTTAGGAATGGGAGACTTAGAATACAAGTATGTGCTGAGCAGAATGGCACAGGCTCCTCATCCCCTGCTGGAGATCGGCGGGAAGAAGGCCGTGCCAGGCGTTAATCCAATCTCCACACCGTTTCGCAACGATACGGTTGAACTGACGGAGCTGGGCAAGGAAGTGCTGGAGGGAAAGATTGACTGGACGTTCTTAAGCGGCATCGATGAATGGTACGGCGGGGTGCATCTGCAAGGCAATCAGCCGGACTGGCGTTGGAATGCTGCCATGCAGAGGATAGAAACTACAGGTCCCCGTTAACACGGAGACCCGTAGTTTTGGTGCAGGAGAATACATTGCATTCGGTAGCTGTGCAAGGCTAACACAGGCTTCACGGAAGGAAATCTGTGCTGGCTGCTAGCAGCTGTTCCACTGCTTCTTCGAGCCCGTCCTCGGGCTCAGGCCGGGTCCACTCTGCAGGAACTTCCAAATGGCTGCAGGAACTGCTTTTTAAATAGCTGTAGATAATCTGCGCTTCGTCAATCTCATGACGGCTGATCTCAAGGGAGGTCTGCAACGGCAGGGTGCCAAAGACTTCCCGAATGAATGAGCATAGGATACTTCGCAGCGCATCATTCCCTAAATTCTCAGTTTCGATTCTTTGCTGCCCGACCAGGCGGCATCCCTGGATCAACAGCAGCTTCAGCAAGTTGTCATCCATTCCTTCAAGCACGGCGAACCTGCGGTTCTCTCCGGCAAAACGGGTAACCTTCTCCTTCTGCTGAAGAAAGCGGACCGCCCCGATATAATCACGCATTTTGGCTGCAGCCTCGAAATCAAAGTTCTCCGCCGCCTGCAGCATCCGCTGCTCCATCTCGTCCAGCACACCGGAATCGCTCCCATCCAGTAAGGCAATAATCCTGCTCCGGATGTTTGTATATTGAATCAACGCCTCACCGCCGGCACACACGCCGATACATAATCCAAGTGAATGATTCCAGCAGAGTGAATGTTTGCCCGATGATCCGCTGCAGAGAATCTTCATGCTCTCCTCTAAGCCCCGCACCGCCCGCTCCACTGTACTCCGGCTGGTATAAGGTCCAAATAACAAGGTACCTTCCTGCACATCCATATCGCTGGTCACTTCAATTCGGGAATAGGCATGATTTGTCCGAATTGCAATATAAGTATAATTGAGCGGATTTTTCATTTTACGGTTGTACATCGGTTTGATCTCATGGATTAACTGGCATTCCAGCATAAAAGCTTCAAACTCGGTGTCTGTCAGCCTGTACTCCAGATCGCGGATATGTGCGACAAGCTGCTTCACTTTGGGGGAGTGTCCCTTGGAGTTGTAGAAATAGGACTGCACCCGTTTCTTCAGCTGTTTGGCTTTGCCGACATAGATGATATGTCCCAGACTATCCTTCATCAGGTAGACTCCTGGGGATAGCGGAAGGTTTTTGACCTTCTCGGTTAAATTCATGGTGTACCTCCACTTGTAACTAAGATCATTGACGGGCTGAATAGAGAATGACATTCTTTCAAATGGCAATAAAGGGAAAATGTGGAATTTAAACTACAGGGCAGGTGAGTCCAATATGTTATTATCCAAAGCAAAGATCGGTCAGACCTTTAATATCAAAAGTGTAGAAGGAAAAGAGAAGGTGAAGAAGTTTCTCTTTACTTTGGGCTGTTTTGAAGGGGCAGAGATTACGCTTATTTCTATTCTCGCAGGTAATTATGTGGTTAACATCAAGGATAGCCGTTATGCAATAGATGAGAACATGGCTAAATCGATTGTGCTGGAGCCGTAGGTCCTGTTACTGATTATTTTAATATTAACTTCGCATATATGCTATAAATCATATTAAAGCTGACCTTCTATATTGATAATAATAATCATTATCATTAATGCGCTTATCGTGACGAGAGGAGATTCGCATGAGAATAGCCTTAACGGGTAATCCCAATTCGGGAAAAACCACACTGTTTAATGCCATCACCGGAGAATCAGGGAATGTCGGGAACTGGTCGGGAGTTACGGTAGCCAAGAAGGAAGCGCCGCTGAAAAAGAAATACAATCCGCAGAAGCGGGACGTCACCATCATTGATCTTCCGGGTACCTATTCAATCTCGCCGTTTACCGGTGAGGAGGTTATCACAAGGGACTATATTACAGGGGAAGCGCCGGACGTGATTATTAATATCGTCGACGGTGCCAATGTCAGCCGCAGCCTGTTCTTTACGTCCCAACTGCTGGAGCTCGGAATTCCTGTAGTGGTGGCTCTGAATAAAATGGATATTCTTTCCAAAAGAGGAGACCGTATCAATCTGGAAGCGCTGAGTGCGGAACTCCATTGCCCTGTGATAGCCACTACGGCTACCTCCGATGAAGGCCTTGCTCTGCTGATCGATGAGGTCATTAAGCGGGGCGAAGATAAGCGGCCGCAGGTTGCTCCATCGATTACGGCAGGGGACCGGGAGTCGGATGTGGCAAGGCAACGGTTCGTGGAAGGCATTGCAGATAAATGCCAGACAAAGAAACGGGATGCCAGCAAAGTTACCTTCTCCGATAAAGTCGACCGGATTGTGGCCCATAAGTGGCTGGGTCTACCTATCTTTTTTGTGATCATGTGGGCGGTATTCTCTTTCTCTATCGAAGGGCTGGGCGGATTTCTCTCCGGGTATCTCAATGATGTGGTGTTCGGTGAAATAGTTCCGGATGCAGCGAACGGGCTGCTGGAGAGCATGGGCGTCAACTCAGTCCTGCAATCACTAATTGTAGACGGGGCCATAGGCGGAATCGGTGCAGTCATAGGCTTTCTGCCGCTGATTATGTTGTTGTTCTTCTGCCTGTCACTGCTGGAGGACAGCGGGTATATGGCGCGTCTTGCGGTAGTCATGGACCGTTTTTTCAAAAAAATCGGACTTTCCGGCAAATCCATCATCCCGATGATCGTGGGTTCCGGTTGTGCGATTCCGGGCGTTATGGCTACCCGCACCATCGAAGATGTGAATGAGAAGAGAATGACTACGATTCTGACCCCGTTCGTACCGTGTGGAGCCAAGCTCCCGATTATCGCGTTATTCGCAGCTGTATTTTTTCCGGATAAAACCTGGGTCGGTCCCAGTATGTACATTATAGCCGTCGTGATGATCGTCATCGGGGGGCTGCTGCTGAAGAGAATTTTCGTCTGGGAGAATACCACGCAATTTGTCATGGAGCTTCCCGACTACAAACTGCCAAGCTTGAAGTATGCCAGTCTGCAGATGCTGGATAAGGCTAAAGGTTTTGTGTACAAGGCCACTACCATTATCCTCGTGTGCAACACGCTGATCTGGTTCGCCCAGGCTTATAGCTGGAACCTTAGTCCGGTGGAGGATCAAAGTGCGAGTATTCTTGCCACGCTGGGGACGATTGTTGCGCCATTGCTCATTCCTCTGGGATTTGTGGGCTGGCAGCTGGCTGCGGCGGCGATTACCGGATTTATTGCTAAAGAAAATGTGGTGGCCACCTTCGCCGTTCTGCTTGCAGTTGCGTCGGAAGATGCCCTGTATGCGCCTGGTGGTGCATTGACCACATTGTTCACCCCGGTCACCGCATTTGCGTACCTGCTGTTTAACCTGTTCACCCCGCCGTGTTTTGCTGCTATTGGAGCGATGAATTCGGAGCTGGGTTCGAGAAAATGGCTCTTCCGCGCGCTAGGCTTCCAGTTAGGCGTAGGATATCTGCTGGCCATGCTTGTCACGCAGATGGGTTCGCTGATCGTGTACGGAACGCCTGCAACCGGCTTTATCCCGGCAATCATCATTGCGGCCCTCGCCGCCGCGTTCCTTGTGGTTACCATTAGAAAAGTCGAATCCAAACAGGCAGGAATAGGAGTTGGTGCGTAATGGCAGGAACAATTATCGTGGGGCTTGTATTTGCCGCAATCGTTGGCTTCGCAGCGCGGAAAGTAGTTCTGGACTCCAGGAACAACAAGTGCAGCTGCGGCAGCACCTGTTCGGATAAGAATCGAAGCAGCTGCGGTAAAGCCTGAATAAGCTATGCCCCTCATAGAGAAGCAGCAGGCTTTCCGTTACCCGGAGATGCCTGCTGCTTTTATTAGTGATGCTCATATAGATTCTTCCTGCAATATTGTCGGATTACTTTCCCATTCGGTGAGTAAGTGTTCGGTATTTGCAGCTGACTGCGGCTTACTGAATAAGTAGCCCTGAATTTTATCACAGCCTTGCTCTTGCAAATACTTCAGCTGCACCCGCTGCTCCACACCCTCCGCAACGACACACATATTCATACGTTTGCCAATCATGATGATCTGCTCAACTAGAGCGGCTTGGCTGGTCCCGGTATGTACAGAGTCAATAAAGGATTTGTCTATTTTCAGAGTAGTAATAGGCAGGTGGGTCAGATAACTAAGTGATGAATAACCTGTTCCGAAGTCGTCCAAGGCAATCTTAATTTGATGCTCGCGCAGCTCATTCAGCTTAGTGCTTACATAGTCATAAGATTCAACCAGTACAGTCTCCGTGATCTCAAGCTCCAGAAAACTCGGCTCCAGCTTGTTGTCCCGCAGGGTATCCAGCACCAGCTCGTTAAAGTCGGTCTGCAGCAGCTGCAGCATGGAAATATTGACGGACATGGTCAGATGCCCGAAGCCTTGTTCATGGAGATTCTTCAGGAAAGCGCAAGCGGTGTTCAGCACCCAGGTTCCTAAAGGGATAATGAAGTGAGAATCTTCGGCAATTTTAATGAATTTGAAAGGAGAGATGATCCCCAGCTCTGGGCTGTTCCAACGTAATAATGCTTCCAGGCCGGTCACCTTGTTCAAGGCCAAATCGACTTGAGGCTGGTAAAACAGCTCGAATTCATTCCGCTCCATTGCCGAATACAACTGCTTCTCAATATTCATCCGCTCGGTAAAGGTATCCTTCAGAGGATTGTCAAAGATAACGATCTTGTCCTTACCGGCTTCCTTCGCCTTGTACATCGCAATGTCGGCTCGTTTCACGAGTTCCATAATGTCGTTGCCGTGGGCCGGGTAAATGCTGATCCCGATGCTGAGGCTGATGTGCAGCTGGCTGTTGTCCATCTCTATCGCTTCTTTAAATCCGGCAACAAGGCGGCCGGCGATTTTGTGAATATCGTCCGCATCGTTCATAGGATTGGGATGGATCAGAATGATGAATTCGTCTCCGCCAAACCGGTAGACCTCGCCCTCACTGCTTACAATGTCGACGATCCGCTCACTGGCCTTAACGATCAGACGGTCGCCAAAGCCATGCCCCATCGTATCGTTGATATATTTAAAGTTATCGATATCCACGAACATCAGGGCGGCCATGGTGTTGGCATCCGCTGCAATTTTGACGGCTCCGTGCTCATATAAAGCCAGCTTGTTAGGGAGGTCAGTAAGTAGATCGTGATAAGCCAAATGATGCATCTTTTCTTCGTTTTCTGTAAGCTTGCGCTGATTGTCGATTAATTGATCGTACTGCTGCCGCAGCTCCTCTTCGGTAGCGGTGATCTCCTCATAAGCGGATTCCAGCTCCTCGTGGGCACCCACCCGGTCCCTATAGGCCATCTCCAGCTTTTTCTCAATCTTTTTAATCCGGTTTAGTGTTCCGAGTATGAGAATAAAGATCAGCAAGGCGGTCACTAATACAAAAAGCCATCCCTTGATCATATTTATCAGGGCTATTAAGTCTGTGTTCCGGGTAAAGGCTGTAACCGCTCTATCGGAGAAAAATATCCATAAGGCTCCAACGATAAAATAAATACCGGCAATTCGTGTCGAACCCCAAAGAGGGCTGAATGATCGCTTATTCATATGGTCCAGCGGAGGCTTTTCGTGTGAACGTGTTCCCGTCTTACGCCAGGTGCCCCTGTCGTTATCTCTTCGCAGCATAATGCGCCTCCCAATCCATACCTGTACAACCTCGTGCTATTAGATTGTTCAACAGCATTCTCCAAAATCCTCTATTTACTCCCTTTTCTTTACGAATATTCATACATAAGAACACTTGCCCATGCCCCGGCATAGCATATAGCACATTTATGCTGTAAGACAAAGGGAGGTTTCGGGTTAGATGGACATTCAGCTGACAGCGATACATTACGTATATTTGGTGTTTATAGTGTTCATTCTGGCTCTGTTGATCAAGCGGAGGGACACTACGGTTATCTGCGTTGCAGGTATCTTTGTTCTTGGGCTGCTGGCTGTCGGAACGCTTGGCGGATCGATATCCGGCGTGTTCAATTCCTTCATTTATGCGACCAAAGAGCTGATGGGTACGATCATGATCATATCGATTATCGTGGCCATGAGCAGAGTGCTGATCCTAACGGGTATCAATGAGACAATGGTAGCCCCGCTGACCCGTTTTATCCGTACCCCCGGCATAGCCTTCTGGGGAATAGGAATGATTATGATGGTGACCTCGTTTTTCTTCTGGCCATCGCCCGCGGTAGCTTTGATCGGAGCTGTATTGCTGCCGGTGGCAATCCGTGTCGGCTTGCCGGCTCTTGGAGCAGCGATGGCTATGAATTTATTCGGTCACGGGATCGCGCTTTCAGGTGACTATATTATTCAGGGAGCGCCCAAATTAACGGCTGACGCCGCCGGAATCCCCGTAACCAGCGTGATGGAGGCAAGCATTCCCTTAGTTATCATAATGGGCTTGGTAACAACGGTGGCAGCTTTCTGGATGATGCGCAGAGACCAGCATAAAGGAACCTGGAGAGACGGGCTTGTGTCTGACAACATGGGCGCTGGAGCGCTTTCCGCTGGAGGCGGAGAGGAGAGGGCGTTTCTTGATCCGGTGGTTAAAAAGAGCTTGGCGATTATCATTCCGCTGCTATTCCTTGCCGATGTAGCTGCTATGCTTCTCTTAGGGCTGCAGGGCGGAGACGCAACGGCACTAGTAGGCGGCACAGCCGTCCTCATTCTCATCGGGGTAACGATGCTGACCCACCGGAATCAGGGACTTGAGAGGGTGACTTCGTATCTGATAGAGGGTTTTGTCTTTGGCTTTAAGGTATTCGGTCCGGTCATTCCCATTGCTGCATTCTTCTATCTGGGTGATTCTGCTTTCACAGAGCTGTTCGGGGAGACGCTGCCTGCAGCTTCGCAGGGGATTGTGAATGATCTGGGGGTTGCCTTGGCCGGCCATGTTCCTCTAAATGGTGCGGTAGGTGCTGTGACCTCAACCATCACAGGAGCCATTACGGGTCTGGATGGCTCAGGTTTCTCGGGAATATCTTTAGCTGGATCGATTGCACAGCTGTTTGCCGTTGCCACCCACTCCAGTGCAGCAGTATTAACAGCCTTGGGGCAGATTGCTGCCATCTGGGTTGGGGGAGGAACACTGATTCCGTGGGCACTCATTCCGGCAGCAGCAATTTGCGGAGTCAGTCCGTTTGAGCTTGCCAGACGAAATCTCATCCCTGTACTGATCGGCTTAATGGTAACGACGATTGTCGCTATATTTTTATTATAAGACCTGTCAGGTCCAATTCCGGCTACTTCTTACGAGGAGGGGATCGCAGAAACCATACGTTCCATCAAGAGCCGGGCATCCGAAACTGCATAAGCAGAAGGAATGGTGTTGAACTTCATTCTGTGATACGATTTATCTCTATACAGAATGAGGAAGTGAATTTTAGTGATAAACATAACCATTCCGGCAGCGGATGTGTCGATTACAAAGCAGGAGAATCCGGTGCTCAGCCATATTTATGGCTTCACGGATTTTCATCTGATTACCCGGGAACAGGGCGGCATCTTTATGTTCTACAACGATAAGGATGAGCTGCTGTTCGTCGGCAAGGCAAGAAAGCTGAGACCGAGAATTAAGAAGCATTTTGAAGATACTGTATCGGTCATGAAGGATCACCGGAATGAAGTTACCCGGATTGATGTTTGCCTGGTCGAAGATCCTGTCGATCGTGAGATTTATGAGACCTACATCATCAATACATTGAAAGCGAAATACAACGTGGATAAAGTGTTGTACAAGTAATAAACAACGAGTACACGCACCGGCTTCCCTAGAGCGCAGACCAACTGGTCTGCGTTCTTTGTCGTGGACGGGACGTTTCTAAGATTGGCGTGCATGGATACTGCTATACAAAGTGCGGAGCAGCTCCTCGTCTATAGCTGAAGAGCCGATAAGCCGATGAATTGCATACAACACCGAACCGGTCACAGGGGAGAAGCGGGGCTGAACCAGCTCATATTGCTTATGGCTGCCGCTGGATGACAGGAGATCGGTAAGCTTATTTTTGAAATAGGGACTGTTAATAACACTGCCCGTGAAGGCTACTGAAACCGTAGGTTCACTAAAGGAAGGAGCAAGCAGCTCAATGCCGATTTTAAGCTGGTGGATGGCACGGTCCGAGACCCGGCAGGCAATGGAGCTACCTGCCAATGCGGCTTCTGTAATCCGGGGGGTGAATTTCTCGAAATCACGTTCGCGCAGCCGCCGGTCTTCAAGAAAGCCATTCCGGCCAAGCGTATAAAACGCCTCGATGGTGCCTACGTTCCAGTGGCTTAGCATTGAATTTACCAGATCTATATCTGTAGCGTCGCTATTTCCTGCGAGCACTTCAAACACCGCATCGTACGCGATATATCTTGAGGAGCTTCTCGTATAATGATGGAAATCATAGTTTCTCAGATATCGGCCGTCCTCTGTTATTGCCAATATAATGGAGCCGGTGCCGGATAGCGCGGCAATACCGGGTCTCGCAAGCAGCGCTCCGTAATGTGCAGAGACCGCGTCGTTGAAGTGCCACATGGGGCAATGCAGTCCGTCAATATCGGTCAGGGCCTTTACCCATGCCAGATCCTCTTCTGAATCATATCCGGCGATTCCGGCAGCAAGCCCGCGGACGTCGTGAACCCCTTTATGTGCAAGCGATAAAGCCTCTGTAATGGCCTGGCTTACATTGTGCTGCGCCTGCAGATCCTTATAAACTGAAGCCGCCCCTTTTTCCAGATAAGATAACACGTTGCCCTTAAGATCACTGACCATAACGCGCGTGTGGGTGCCACCGCCGTCAATTCCGATTATTACATCCTGTAAGCCTTGCATGTAAGCCCTCCTGTCTGCTGACCGCAAAACTAATTATACGGCTGACCAGGTGAGAAAAAGAAGAGCGCTCCGGTATTTTTCCGGGATGGGGGAGTTCATGGGTTCGTGGTAGTATAGATTTATCATAAAGTGAGGTGAGCGAGGTTGTTATTGGTAAGCTCCTGTTTGGCAGGTCTGGAAGTAAGGTATAACGGAACACACAGCTTAAACGACAAGATTCAGCAGCTGGTGTCGGAAGGCAAGGCGAAGATGGTATGCCCCGAGCTGCTTGGAGGGCTGTCCACACCGAGAGAACCGGCCGAAATTTCAGGGGGTAACGGGGAGGATGTGCTGGATGGACGAGCGCGTGTGCTTACTCAGGCAGGCGGTGATGTGACCGAACCGTTCATACAAGGCGCTTACGAAACACTCCGTGAAGCCAGAGAGGCGGGAGCGACCATGGTGGTCCTTAAACAAAACAGCCCCTCCTGCGGAAGTTCCCATATCTACAACGGTGAATTTTCGGGCACCAAAATCTCCGGACAGGGCGTTACTGCGGCGTTGCTTCAAAGAAACGGCATCCAGGTCATTTCGGAAGTTGAGCTTCCGGAGCTGCTGAGAACATTCCGCTAAGCGCGCGCATCGGATTAAACGTATACATTTCGTAACCTCAGGGCACCTGTCAGCAGGTGTCTTTTTTTGCAATATGCTGGTGGTCTTTCTGTCCATGCTGTTCATTCCGCCATCCGGCACAACCCTGCTTTGGGGGACTCCCGGCATGGTTCATACTTATCAGTTCGGTTAACTTGGGTCTTTCGATATATTTAATAAAGATAGATATAATGGCTCACTAACAAGGAACGTAATTAAACTATAATAGACTCGTATAAGCTCGACATTATTTGACATTTTTAATGAGGTGATAGCATAGATGATCTCTCCCTTTTTTAAAAAGAAAGATGCAGCGGAGAAACAAGAAAAACCGGAAGTGGTTCAAAAGATACAATTCGGCGAAGAGAGTGATGAGGTAATGGAAGCCCCGCAAGCAAGCGAGACTGTGGCCGGTCTGATCTCCACGGGTAAAGGCCAGCTGGATAAGAAATCGCTCGATCTGATCTTTGCCGTAGAACAGACGATTCAGGCGAGGCAGCACGCAGAGAATAATGTGAATGAGCTTCAGGATCGCCTTACTCATGCGAACGGGCATGTGGAGCGCTTAAACCGGGATGTCAAGAACCTGAATAAGGTCATCGAAGAAAGAGAAAAGAATATTCTTGAACTGGAACATAAAATGCTCGAGAAGAATCTGAAGGTAGACCAGGTGATGGAGGATTACCGGGAGCTGCAGTCCACCAAGGCCAACGAGATTGACGAACTGAAGAGCAGTATTGATCTGGAGCAGCAGAAATATCGTAATGTCGTGCAGAAGCATAACGAGGCCCATGCCGAGAAGCTCAAAAAGCAGAATGAGCTGGAGGAGAAGATCGGCCGCCTGGAAGCTGAGAATGCACATTTGAAGCAGAAATACGAAGCAGTACGGCAAGAAAAAACTTACCTCTCCAACATGATCAGCGAATTCACCAACCGTATGACAGCACCATTCAGTACTACGCTTATGGATCGCAAAGAAGGTAATGAGGATACCTAAGGATGTATGCCGCCTATGGAAACAACTAACAGTTTAATGATAGAACTGCTGTCTCTTGGACACGAACTGAACGGTTACCGCATGGAGATAGGTTTGTTCTGTAATTCTGGAACTATTCAAAAAGAAATTAACATAGATGAATATACATATAGTCAGTTGAACCTCTTGGGCCCTTTTACATCACATAGAATAAGGCTGTCACTATATCCCAAATGGGACCCCTTCCGTCAAACCTATTACAGCACCCTTGTGAAAATAAATCATTCGTTCAACGAAACACTCTACTATGATTGCTCTGAGGACTATGCTCAGCAGCTTCTTCAACTGAAGAAGCAGGTTGATGACGGCTTTGTTGTTGAGCCTGACAAGCCTTCAGAGGCGACGGTGCTGCCCTTGATTCCGGAACGGGAACCTTCGTCCAGAATACGTAGCGGAGTTTACCAATTCGGCCGCATTGCGCTGCGATGTGTAATATCAACGGTAATACTGCTGTTTATGTCCCTGCGCCTGGAAGGGGATTTATTCGGAGACAGTATGTCTATGCATGAAGAGTCTGCAGCAGGACCCGGGATCATTAAGTCTTCCAGCCTTACCACAACTTATGCTCAGTCAGCCTCAATCCTAGCGGAAGCCGCCACTCCTTCACAGCATCCGGACCCTTCACCCAAACCTGCTGTTATGCAGAACCTTTCCTATACTGAGATCGAAATGGATGACGATAAATATGAGTTTACATTGCCGGAAGGTTATGTAGCCTTAACTTTTGACGATGGTCCATCCCGGTATACCAATGAAATCGTCGATATCCTGGTGAAGCATGGCATGGCGGCAACCTTTCTATTTGTCGGCAAAAATGTACAGAATCATCCCGGTGAGGTACAGTACGCGGCCGGACATGAGATGGCGGTTGGGAACCACTCCTGGGACCATGGTGAACTCACCAAAAATACTGTTACAGAGAACCGGGTGAATCTGACCAAGGCTAACCAGGCTCTGGAGAAGATTACCGGGAAGCCGGTGACTGTATTCCGTCCGCCTTATGGTGCGATCAATGATGGACTCGGTGAAATTGTATTGGAGCAGCATATGAAGGTTCTTTTGTGGAACCGTGACCCTGAGGACTGGAATGTCGGAAGCCCGGAGGAAATCGTGCAATATTTCCACCATACCGATCCGTCCGGAGGGATTTATCTTCTGCATGAGAAGAAAGTCACCCTGGAGGCACTTCCTGAAATTATCGATTACCTGAAGAGTAAGAAGCTGAAATTCGCGGTATTTAAATAACGATAGAACGGATGCTCCCTTAAGGAATGAGGGGCATCCGTTTTTTGTGTGTTAGGGGTAAGTGGCTACAATAGAAGCTAAAATGCCCTTGTTTAAATAAACAAAATTTGAGACAATACTCAGGAACAAAGCGCTTTTGAAAAGAGGATAAAGAAATGAATAAGCAATCCATCTATGGATTAACATTGGATCAATTAACGGCATGGTTGTTGCCGTATGGGCATAAGAAATTCCGGGCGCAGCAGGTGTGGGAGTATCTCTACCGTAAACGGGTGGCTGATTTCTCCGAAATGACTGAGGTCAATAAAGATTGTCTTCAGCTGCTAAGCGAACATTATGATATCCGTACTCTGGAGGAGCATGTGAAACAGGAGTCATCGGATGGAACGGTGAAGTTTCTGTTCCGGCTTCAGGATGGTAATTTGATCGAAACGGTGCTGATGCGGCAGAAATACGGCTTGTCCGTATGTGTGACTACCCAGGTTGGCTGTAATATCGGTTGCAGCTTCTGCGCCAGCGGTCTGCTCGCCAAGAGCCGTGATCTGTCCAGCGGTGAAATTGTGGAGCAGATTATGAAGGTTCAGCAGCATCTGGATGCGGCAGAGGGCGGAGAGAAGGTCAGTCATATTGTTGTCATGGGTATCGGCGAACCGTTTGATAATTTCACGAACCTGATGAATGTCCTCGATATTATCAAGCACCAGAAGGGACTTGCCATCGCCGGAAGAGGGATCACTGTCTCTACAAGCGGACTGGCAGGAAAAATAAGAGAGTTTGCGGATGCTAATCCGGGTGTGAACCTGGCGATTTCACTTCATGCACCGAATAATGAGCTGCGGACGCGGATCATGAAGATCAATAAGGCGATTCCCATCGAGCAGTTGATGCAGGCCATCGATTATTATCTGGCGAAGACGAAGCGGAGAATTACACTGGAGTACATCCTGATGAAGGATGTGAATGACCGTACCGAGCACGCTCTGGAGCTGGCCGAGCTTATTGGAGAGCGGAGACAGCTGGTCAACGTGAATCTTATCCCGTATAACCCGGTGGATGAACATAGCCAATACCAAAGAAGCGAGCGGGAATCCGTGCGTGCGTTCTTCGATACCTTGAAGAAGCAGGGGGTCAGCGTAAGCACCCGCCTGGAGCATGGGGTGGATATTGATGCGGCCTGCGGACAACTGAGAAGCAAGCAGATTAAGAAAGACGGTACACCAGGCAACAAAGTAGTCACCGGATAATTGCACGTTATGCTTAACACTAATAAGAAGCGCATCCATGGAAGAAGGCAATCAGTCCTTTTTTTATGTTACAATATCGTTGGCAGTTATGATGGAAAAGAGGATGGGGTTAAGTAATGTTGATGTTCACGGCTTACACGGTGGATCTGGTCAAGGATCCTTTTGGCATATTGTCAGGCAAACGGTATGAGTTCGTTATTGAACTTGATGTTCCGGAGGATGACGAGCTGTACGAAGAGAACGGGATATCGGCCCGGGTAGTTGTTAAGCTGGAGGATGGTCAAACGACCATGATCACTTACGATCTGCTGGAGCGAACAACAAACCGGATTTTGGATTTCGATCTCGAAGAGGACGAAGAGGAAGCGCTGCTTCTGTTCTGTAAAGAGCATTTGACGGAAGAATAAAGAGACATGAAGAAGAGGATGTTCCGTGGGCCGAATCCGGCTGCTGGAGCATCCTCTTTCTGCGATTATAGACAACTGCTGATATAGTAATGGATCTGCTTATTCCACCAGGGCCAGTCATGATTGACATCGGTGCCCCAATAATCGATCCGTGCCGGAATATTCTTATGGTGCAGAAGCTCCTGCAGTAGCCGGGTTTCATGGAGCATTTCATCTTCGTAAGCGCCTTGTCCGACACATAGAATAATGTTGCTCTGCCGGTATTGGTTCAGATAGTGTTCGTCATGAAGTCCTGGAAGATAACGCAGTGGAGAATTCAGGTATACCGCCTCGCTCACATAATCCCCAAAGAAATACGCGGTGGAATACACGCCGCTCAGTGCGATTAATGTATCAAAATACTGCGGGTGCCGGAAGAAGAAGTTGGCACTGTAATAAGCGCCCATGGAGCAGCCGGAGACAAGGATCTTCTGGTCATGACCGCCGTTGTTCTCCTTGCTCTGCCTTAGAATGCCGGGAATCAGTTCCTTCGTTATATATTGATCATACTGCTCATGGCGGTTAATCTTGTCCTGATGATTCCAGTGCTCCGAGAAAAAAGTCTCTTCATCGATGCTGTCGCAGGTCCAGATCTGCAGCTTCCCTTGATCGATGAAATCATGGAGTGTATGAATCATCCCGGAATCCTCAAATTGATAAAATCTGCCGAGCGAAGTGGGGAAGACAAGCATGGGTTTGCCGGCATGGCCGTAGATTTTATATTCCATATCTCTGTTCAGATAGTGGCTGTACTCCTTGTGGTAGCTTACCTTCATCCTTCCACCCTACCCTTCTTCTAGTTGAATGAACTTCACGATGTCTCTCACATCGTCCAATTGGGCAGAACGGAATTGATATGCACGGTTACCCGAAGCCCTGCTGAAAATATCCTCGATCTCGTTATAATTGACGATTTGTCCGCCAAAAGTGCGCAGTATATCCTCGTGGCTGTGCACATAGTGTTTATGATTCTTCCGGCTGGCGTAGCCGCTGTAATACTGTCCCGGATAAGGGCCGCCGACTTCATTATGGACAACCATACGTGCCCATTCCTTATAAACATCCACATCATAGGCGAAATTAATGGCATCCGTCATCCACGCGCCCGGCGGTCTCATATTGACTTCAAGCGCAATGATGCGACCATCCTTGTTCGACTTGAACAGTTCGATATGGAAGAAGCGTTCCCGGATATCAAATGCCTTAAGGATGCTGCGTCCGGCCTCCTCCACTTCAGGGGAGACATCCTTCAGGCAGAAGTAATAGAGATGATCATCCGTATTTACAACCTCCATCACACTCTGCTCGAAGCGGTGGCTTACCGCAAAACGTACTTCACCATCGATATCGACAAGTCCATCATAGGTAAGGATGATCCCGTCAATAAATTCTTCGATAATGAAATGGACATCAGCGGGCTTGTGATCGAAGAAATGCTGCAGCTCGTCCTCATTGTTGATCTTATAGGTCATGCTGGCGCCTGAGCCGAGGTCGGGCTTCACCACGAGTGGAAATCCGGCGCTGCGGATGAACTCATCCACACTGGCCCGGTCACTTCCGGTGGTGAACTGAACGGTACTGACTCCGCTTTTGTAGAAAAAGTCTTTCATTTTCGACTTCTGCTTCAGGTTATGAATGAAGTCTGTTTTGGTGCCGTAAATGTTGAAATCGGTACGGATCATGGCATCCTGCTCCAGCCAGTATTCATTCAGCGACTCGAAGCGGTCAATCTTTCCGTACCGGTGTGTGAAATAGCCCACAGCCCGTACCAGCTCATCGTAATTCTCCAGATCGCTGATTCTGTAGTATTCGGTGAGCGAAGCCTTAAGACGCTGACCCAAACCGTCATATTCCGCATCACCGATGCCCAGTACGGTTGCTCCCTGCTCATGCAGCCGTTCGCAGAATTCAGTGCTGTTCTTAGGGAAATGAGGGGAAAAGAAAATGAAATTAATGTTAGCCAGCCCCTTTGTCAATTTAATTCCGAGTTAAAGTGTGTGATTTATTTCATTTAATTTAACAGCTTCCCTATATTACGTCAATCTTGCATCGAGATTAAGTTGTTCCTAACAGCCTTTCGCATGTTTTTGATTTTTAGGTTAAAATAAGCAATATGCTTTAACTAGGAGTTGTAAACATGTCAAATGATGAAGTGTTCTTAACGAAGGAAGGATTAGCCAAGCTGGAGGAAGAACTTAGGGAACTTAAGGGAGTAGGGCGCAAAGAGCTTGCAGCCCGTCTTAAGCTCGCCATTAGCTATGGAGACTTGAAGGAGAATAGCGAATACCATTCGGCCAAGGAAGATCAGTCGTTTATGGAGACGCGGATCATGATACTCGAGAAAATGCTGATTAAAGCACGTATTGTGGATGAGAGCAGCATAGACCTAAGCAGCGTGAGTGTGGGATCTATTGTTATTCTGAATGATATTGAGTACTCCGAAAGAATCGAATACCGGGTAGTTGGTCCGGCGGAGGCTGACGTGATGGACAACAAGATCTCCTATGAAAGTCCGCTTGGTAAAGAGCTTTTGGGTAAAAAAGTAGGCGACGTAATCAGCGTAAATGCGCCAATGGGCATCATAAAGTATGAACTGCTGGAAATCAAAATGCTGTAATGAATAGGGGTGTCCTGTAAGCCGAGCATCGGCAGTGAACTGCACCCCGTCAAGTAGACAGTACAAAAAATAAAAGATAGCTAAGCGGTCTTGGTCCTGAATTCAATGGGACTGAGGC
>NZ_JBGJZO010000028.1:0-46572 GCF_042610485.1 Paenibacillus oryziterrae
GACGAGGTAGATAGGTTGGAGGTGGAAGTGCAGTAATGCATGGAGCTGACCAATACTAATCGGTCGAGGGCTTATCCTATATTAAACGCAAAGATCGTTTCGGATCCAGTTTTCAGGGAGTCAAATTCCTGAACCGTATTCTGAAATTCATTCACACAGCCGTGATGAACCGAATTTCAAACGGAACTACGAGGACTGATATTTTCTCGTAGCGATTTCGAGAAGCGGAAGCTTCGAAAAATCATGTCTGGTGGCGATGGCGGAGGGGTTCCACGCGTACCCATCCCGAACACGACCGTTAAGACCTCCAGCGCCGATGGTACTTGGACCGAAGGGTCCTGGGAGAGTAGGACGCCGCCAAGCAACGAAGAACCACTGTTGATCACTCAGCAGTGGTCTTTTTGTGTTTTTAGATAGAGATACGTCTAGGAGGAAGGGTGGCAGTATTTCAGAAGGTGAAGTTGCTTTTTGTAGAACTTTGTAGAATTTTGTAGAAATATTATACATTACATGCGAATTTNCTTTTTGTGTTTTTAGATAGAGATACGTCTAGGAGGAAGGGTGGCAGTATTTCAGAAGGTGAAGTTGCTTTTTGTAGAACTTTGTAGAATTTTGTAGAAATATTATACATTACATGCGAATTTATTCCGATATAGATCATATAGAAGACTGTACAGTCTGCGTTTCTGTGCCATTATTCAAATGTAAGTCGCTACGGAGCTATACATATAAGGGAAGAAGACCATGCTGTAAGTGGTGAACCTTAACCTGCAACAGTGATTACTTTCCCGTGCGATTAATGAATCAACATAATGAACAGAACAAGCCTGCACTATATTCATCAACGCTAGGAATAGGGGTAGAGATCATGAGTCGTATGGAAGAGATTATTTGGAAGAGGAATAAGCTGATTGCAGGTGTGTTTTATGTAGTGCTGATCCTGGGGGCGGTATTAGCGGCAACGATTTCACCAAAATTATGGACTACAAATGCAGTTACTCTGCTATTTTGCGCATGGCTGACTTACGGTAATATGAAAAAGAAATTTATTAAGGTTATTCCATGGGCAGCAACGGTTGTACTCGCTTTTGTATCCATCTATCTCACACTGGGTAAAGCAAATACCACTGTAGCAATCCTGTTTTGTGCGGTACTTCTTATTTATCCGTTATATCGTTATTTTTCCGCTTATTTTGCAGCAATCCTAATCGATTTCATTGCACAACTGATCATGAATCCTCCAGCCAAAGAAACGTTAGTTTCTGATAGCTTG
Organism: Paenibacillus oryziterrae; assembly: GCF_042610485.1. Taxonomy (NCBI): domain Bacteria; kingdom Bacillati; phylum Bacillota; class Bacilli; order Caryophanales; family Paenibacillaceae; genus Paenibacillus; species Paenibacillus oryziterrae. Next base: position 1,274 of record NZ_JBGJZO010000028.1, read on the forward strand.
AATCTTATGCTCTTTGGAATTACCGGATTTGTTCTTTTTACCGTTTCCTTACTGAATCAACGGTTGCTCCATGAGGGAGAAGGACGTAGGGAACAGGTTGAACAGTCGCGACAAAAAGTTGAAAATATGCTTGAACGCGTTAAAGAGGCCTCTGCCGGACTTTATCATTTTACGGAAGTGCTGAAAAAGAAAGTACTCGATACAGGTTCCATTACTAATGAGGTTATTCTCAGCTTTGAAGAAGTCGCCAAGGGTGTTGATTTTCAGGCGAGCAGTGTCTCGGAGATTTCTGAGTCCCTTACGGTGTCAGATCGTCATATTCAGGATGTTGCCCAATCATCGAAGGAAATGAAACAATTGTCTTCAGATACGGCGTTAATTACTGAAAAGGGAAGTACGCAAATCGAGATTCTTAATACACAGATCAATGAGCTTTATGAGATGATGACAACCACTTCAGCGGAAATGCAGGAATTCAATCGGCAGAATGAAGCGATGTCTATTATTTTGTCCAGTATCATGAATATTTCCAGACAGACGAACCTTTTGGCTTTGAATGCTGCCATTGAAGCAGCGAGAGCCGGGGAGCAAGGGAGAGGTTTTGCAGTCGTATCAAGTGAGGTTCGTAAGTTGGCTGTACACTCGGAGAAATCAACTCATGAGATTTCCGAAATCTTGTCCAAGCTGCAGACCCAGTCTCAAACATTGACCGAACAGTTTCATAAAGCACAAATTTCTCTCGAAGAAGGCAAATCCTCAGTGGTTGTAGCGGACGAAATATTTCAATCTATTCATCAAAATACGAATAAAGTACTCGTTCAAGCAGCAGATATCGAGCATAGCTCAGTTAGTATGCAGGAATCATCGCGCCGCGTGGTAAACGAAGTGACTGAGATATCCGGTGTGACGCAGCAATCCAGTGCGGCTTCAGAGGAGATTTTGGCCAGCATGACCGAGCAACGATCGATTACCAATATTATGGTAGAGAGCTTTAAAGAGCTTGAGCAGCTAATTGTAGCTTTGAATGATCTGGTGACCGAAAGTAATCAGACACCAGCATAAAATAAAGACCTGAAGAAAGGCGTATACGGCGGCCTTTTATCAGGTCTTTTCTATGCAATGTGTCCACTATACGCGGACTGCAGTCCAAGAATTCGCTTTCGTTTTGAAGGTTTTTTGAATACCTGCATACTCGGTGTAATATTCTTGACAGGGTAAATGGCCTTTGCTAAGATGGCAATAATATATTTTTGGACAAGCATCTCAAACCTTTGATGAAGCTGCGATTATGTACACTTCCACGACTGTCGTAACTGTCTGTCCGGAATGGACTGGACTCGGAGTTCTTCTTTTATAAAGTTTGCGGGCCCTAAGGAAATAGATATTCGAGGAGGAATGACCCAGGTGTGGGAAGATAAGTTTGGTAAAGAAGGACTTACTTTTGATGATGTGCTACTGGTACCGCGGAAATCCGAGGTTTTGCCTAAGGAAGTGGACCTGACTACCGTTTTAAGTAAAAATGTGAAGCTGAACATCCCTTTGATGAGTGCAGGTATGGATACGGTAACAGAAGCAGCTATGGCGATTGCTATTGCCCGTGAGGGTGGCATCGGCATTATCCACAAGAATATGTCCGTGGAGCAGCAAGCGGAAGAGGTTGACCGGGTAAAGCGCTCTGAAAGTGGAGTTATTACTAATCCTTTCTCACTTACTGCTGATCACTGGGTATCCGACGCCGAGCATTTGATGGGTAAATACCGTATTTCCGGTGTACCTATCGTTGACGAGAACAATAAACTGGTTGGAATTTTGACGAATAGAGACTTGCGTTTCATTCATGATTATAACATTCGCATCAGCGAAGTGATGACACGTAACAACCTGGTAACTGCTGCGGTAGGCACAACGCTTCAAGAGGCTGCCGGTATTTTGCAACGTCATAAGATTGAGAAGCTGCCGCTTGTGGACGAGAACAATGTCCTTAAGGGCTTGATTACCATTAAGGATATCGAGAAAGCTATTCAATTCCCTAATGGCGCGAAGGATGCTCAAGGTCGACTGCTTGTTGGCGCTGCTATCGGTATTTCTAAGGATACCTTTGAACGTGCGGAAGCATTGGTACAGGCCGGTGTTGACCTAATTACCGTTGATTCGGCGCACGGCCATCACATTAATATTATTGAAGCTGTTCGCCAGCTGCGGACGAAATATCCGGATCTGACGATCGTTGCAGGCAACGTGGCAACCGGAGATGCTACCCGTGAATTAATTGAAGCCGGAGCTTCTGTTGTGAAGGTCGGTATCGGACCAGGATCGATCTGTACCACTCGCGTAATCGCAGGGATCGGCGTACCGCAAATTACAGCCATTTATGATTGTGCAACAGTAGCCCGTGAGTATGGTATTCCAGTTATTGCGGACGGCGGAATTAAATACTCTGGTGAAATCACCAAAGCAATTTCTGCGGGGGCACACGCTGTAATGATGGGAAGTCTGTTCGCTGGAACAGAAGAAAGTCCTGGGGAGTCAGAGATCTACCAAGGACGGAAGTTTAAGGTATATCGCGGCATGGGCAGTATGAGTGCCATGAAACAAGGCAGTAAAGACCGTTATTTCCAGGATGATGACAAGAAACTGGTTCCTGAGGGTATTGAAGGACGTGTTGCTTTTAAAGGCCCGCTCTCCGATACGGTTCATCAACTAATCGGCGGTCTTCGCTCCGGTATGGGCTACTGCGGAACGAAGAACCTGGATGAGCTACGCAATGACACTGCCTTTATCCGTATTACGGGAGCAGGTTTGCGTGAGAGTCATCCACATGATGTGCAGATTACAAAGGAAGCACCCAATTATTCCTTGTAATTGACGAATACTGTGTTTTTATGGACGGACAGGACGAATTTCGCCCTGTCCGTCTTTTTTTGCAGGTACCCCTGTGTTAGAATAGAACAAGCAATGGATATGAAGCCTAAAAGGAGAGTACAATCATTGAAGTCAAAGCAGCAGTTTAATGGAAAGAAATTCATGATGAAGACAGCGACAGTAGGTCTGCTTTTAAATATGCTTATGTTCTCCGCCGTTCCGGCGATGGCAGAAGGTGAAGTGACACCTACAGCAACCGTAGCACCAGCTTCAGCTGCGACAGGTTCAGCGGTCAAGATTCCATCTGTGGAGTCACTCGGCCTGGATCTGAGCTCAGCAGTGCTGATTGAGCCAACAACAGGGCAGGTTCTTTTGTCACTGAATGCGGACCAGCCGCTTCCGCCTGCAAGTATGACGAAGATGATGACTGAATATCTGGTAGCCGATGCCGTTAAGAACGGTAAGATTTCCTGGGATCAGAAAGTGATTGTACCTCTCAATGCTGCAAAACAGATCGGTTCACGTATTTTTCTGGCGGAAGGTGACGAACATACGGTTGAAGAGCTGTACATAGCCATGGCCGTGGGTTCAGCCAATGACGCTACAGTTGCACTGGCTGAGCTTGTTGGCGGTTCAGAGGAAGCGTTCGTTGGCATGATGAATGAGACCGCGCAGAAGATGGGGATGAAGACAGCCTATTTTATCAACTCTACCGGACTTAATCGTGAGGATATGCCGGCTGAATTCCGTCCGGATACAGATAAAGAAACAGTAATGTCTGCAATGGATGCGGCAATTCTAGCCAAATATATTGTTACCGATCATCCGGATTTCACGAGGTTTACAACGATTCAATCCTATAAATTCCGTCCTCGTGATAAGAAGCCAATGATTAACTATAACTGGATGCTTGAAGCCAACAAGGATAACGTTAACTTTAAAGCATACGCCTATCCCGGACTTGATGGTTTAAAGACCGGTCATACCCAGAATGCAGGGAACTGCTTCACAGGTACGGCCGTGCGTGATGGGATGCGTCTAATCAGTGTAGTTATGGGTGCTAACTCCGAGGCACACCGCTTTACGGAGACGAAGAAAGTCCTGGATTTCGGGTTCAATAACTTTGAGATCAAACAGGTTATCGCTCCTAAAGTTGTCTTAGCAGGCAATGAAACAGTCCCTGTATTAAAGGGCAAGAAGAAGGATGTATCTGTCGTTACCGACGAAGGTGTAACTTTTATAGTTCCGAAAGGGACAACCAATCCGCAGATTACGACTACGGTCCAAGTGAATGATCCGGCAACTCTGGTTGCTCCTATTGCCCAAGGCTCTGTTGTAGGTAAAGTGTCTTATTCCTATCAAGGGGAAGGCATTGCCCAGGTTCAACAGAAGACGGTTAATCTGATTACCTCGGAAGAGGCAGAGAAGGCTGGCTGGTTCAAGCTGTTGTTTAGAGCAATAGGAGACTTTTTAAGCGACCTGTTCAACGGAATTAAAAATTTGTTCTAGTCGGCGGTTTGCCGAGTAAGGATTATGCAAATTCCGAGTAAATGGGTTGTATATTTAGCCGCCTTGCGGTAAAATTACAAGTTAGATTAAGATAGATCAATCGGGAGGCTTGGACATGGAAACAGGAACAGCGCGTGTAAAACGAGGCATGGCAGAAATGCAAAAAGGCGGCGTCATTATGGACGTCATGAATGCAGAGCAAGCAAAAATTGCTGAGGCTGCGGGTGCAGTAGCCGTTATGGCGCTGGAACGCGTACCTTCCGATATTCGGGCAGCAGGCGGCGTAGCACGTATGGCCGATCCTACGATTGTAGAAGAGGTTCTCAAAGTGGTTAGTATTCCGGTTATGGCTAAAGCCCGTATCGGTCATTATGTGGAAGCCAAGGTGCTTGAGTCGCTGGGTGTTGATTACCTGGATGAGAGTGAAGTTCTGACTCCGGCGGATGAAGTGTTCCACATCAATAAACGTGAATTTACCGTTCCTTTCGTGTGCGGAGCCAAGGACCTGGGTGAAGCACTGCGCCGTATTAATGAAGGTGCATCAATGATTCGTACCAAAGGTGAACCGGGAACAGGCAATATCGTGGAAGCAGTCCGCCACATGCGTCATATCAACAGCCAAATCCGTAAAGTGACCAATATGTCGCTGGACGAGCTTTATAATGAAGCGAAAATTCTTGGCGTAACGTACGACCTTCTGCTTGAAGTACATGAGCTTGGCAAACTGCCTGTAGTTAACTTCGCAGCTGGCGGTGTTGCAACACCTGCTGATGCAGCTTTGATGATGCATCTCGGTGCGGATGGCGTGTTTGTAGGATCCGGTATTTTCAAATCGGACAGCCCTGAGAAATTCGCCCGTGCAATTGTAGAAGCAACAACCCACTACACGGACTACAAATTGATTGCAGAAGTATCCAAGAATCTGGGCACCCCGATGAAGGGTATTGATATTGCAACTCTGACACCGGCAGAACGCATGTCGGAGCGTGGCCGTTAATAGAGAGAAGGTTGACGGATGAGAATAGGAGTGCTGGCGCTGCAAGGCGCCGTAACAGAGCATATTGTCAGTATAGAGAAGGCTGGAGCAGAAGGCTTGCCGATTAAACGTGTCGAGCAGCTGGATGAGGTCGAGGGATTAATCATTCCAGGCGGAGAGAGTACAACGATCGGTAAACTGATGCGCAAGTACGGTTTTATCGAAGCGATTCGTGAATTCTCAGACAAGGGCAAGCCGATCTTCGGAACCTGTGCCGGAATGATCGTTCTCGCCAAACATATTTCCGGTGGTGAGTCTGCACATTTGGAGCTGATGGATATTACCGTTGCCCGGAATGCATTTGGCCGCCAGCGGGAAAGCTTTGAGTGTGACCTTGATGTAAAAGGGATTGAAGAGCCGGTTCGTGCAGTATTCATCCGGGCACCACTTATTAATGAAGTAGGACCGGAGGTTGAAGTTCTCTCCATATACAAGGATGAGATCGTAACGGCGCGCCAGGGACATTTGCTGGTATCGTCCTACCACCCGGAACTTACCGATGATTACCGGCTGCATCAGTATTTTGCCGATATGGTGGAAGCCGCCAGACCATCCGTTTAAGTAGATTGCATATATGAACAACCTTACTCTTTCAAAAGCCGCTGCTTGGCAACTTGAAAGAGTTTAGGCTGTTTTCAGGAGGGAAAAGTTGTGTTAGATGTTAAAGTGTTACGCAGTGATTATGCCCGTGTAGAGCAGGCGCTTACGAACCGGGGCAAATCGCTTGAGTTAATCGCGGAGTTCCCGCAGCTCGATCTGCGCCGCCGTGAACTGCTGCAGGAGACAGAAAGCTTGAAGAACCGCCGCAACACGGTATCCGCGGAAGTGGCGAAGCTTAAAAAGAGCGGTGAACCTGCGGAAGAATTGATTCTTGAAATGCGCAGCGTTTCTGACCGGATCAAAGAACTGGATGATGAAGTGCGTGAATTGGAAGCACAAATCTCTGAGCTTACACTAAGCATTCCCAATATTCCGCATGAATCTGTTCCTGTTGGCAAGTCGGAGGAAGAGAATGTGGAAGTCCGCCGTTGGTCGGAGCCACGTGAATTTAGCTTCACACCAAAATCCCACTGGGAGCTGGGTCAAAGCTTAGATATTATTGATTTTGAAGCCGCTGCCAAAGTTACGGGGTCCCGGTTTGCCTTCTACAAAGGACTTGGTGCACGTCTTGAGCGGGCGCTGATCAACTTTATGATGGATCTTCACAGTGGGGATCACAATTATGAAGAGATGCTGCCACCGTACCTTGTAAATAAGGATAGCTTGTACGGAACGGGTCAGCTTCCTAAGTTTGAAGAAGATTTGTTCAAACTGCGCGATTCGGAATATTATTTAATCCCGACCGCAGAAGTCCCTGTTACGAATTATTATCGTGAAGAAATTCTGACAGCTGCCGATCTGCCTAAGTACCATGTGGCTTACAGTTCTTGTTTCCGCTCTGAAGCAGGCTCTGCCGGTCGGGATACACGTGGTTTGATCCGTCAGCATCAATTCAACAAAGTCGAGCTGGTGAAGATTACGACTCCGGAGACCTCTTATGAGGAGCTGGAGAAGATGACGGCTGATGCAGAGCGGGTGCTACAACTGCTTGGGCTGCCTTACCGTGTGCTCGGGCTTTGTACCGGGGATATGGGCTTTACTTCCGCTAAGACCTACGACCTGGAGGTATGGCTGCCTGAAAGCGGCATGTACCGTGAGATTTCTTCGTGTTCCAACACGGAAGATTTCCAGGCACGCCGGGCCAATATTCGCTTCCGTTCAGAACCTAAAGCTAAACCTGAATTCGTGCACACGTTGAACGGATCAGCACTGGCAGTAGGCCGGACACTTGCGGCAATCTTGGAGAATTACCAGCAGGAAGATGGCAGTATCCTGATTCCTGAAGTTTTGCAACCGTATATGCGGAATGTTAAAAGTATCCAACCTAAATCTTCGCAATAAATTGTTGCATATCGTGTGCAATGTATGGTATGATCATAGTGCTTGTGAAATTTAGATGCATTGGAGAGGTACCGAAGCGGTCATAACGGGGCGGTCTTGAAAACCGTTAGAGTGCAAGCTCACGTGGGTTCGAATCCCACCCTCTCCGCCATTCCCATACTGCAGCATAATACAACTACAACCCAAGGTCATTCTCTTCGGAGGATGATCTTTTTATTTTACCTTCCGGCTATAATACCTGTTGATTGGGAATAAAAAGCCCGCTTTCTCGGCAATGTAATAGAGAAGGAGGCTGGTGATAAAATGGAACGACAATTGAACCTGGATCAAAACAGTCTGGTTGCCGCATGGAATGAAAAGCTGCCCACACTGATGAATGACGGGGATAGTTTTAACGTACAAGCCGATGAGGCAGATAAACAGAGCCTGTTGATTCACTTCAATGCAGCAGGACGCCAGGATTATTCTTTGGATTTCCGTTGTACGTATGTAGACAGCCGGGAGGTTGCCGTTGATCTGATGGATGTGCAGCAGGCAGAGCAGCATGTGGATGAGCGTTCAGAATCCGTTCAGCTTTTGGCTCAGCAGTATACCCGGCAGATTCACGAATGTGCGCAGGCCCTGCAGGGGTTGACCAACCCATAATAATCATAGGAGGCGAAAGTAAATGAAACCAAAAAGTATGCCGGCACCGGGGTCTAAATCACCGGCAGGTAATCAGAGAAGAGAACATAAACATCCTGGACCGGAGCCGCTTTCCGGTTCCAAAAAGGTAAAACAGGCAAATCATGTTGACCACCATAACCCGGAAGGTTAAGGTTTTAGGTTTAATCTTTTCCTTGTAAATAGTTTCCCGATCTACTCAAATGGTTTATCATTAGAAAGGGGAATATTTTCTTTACATGGGAGAGGAGAGAAATAATGAATAAAAAGTGGGGAATCTCAGCTGCAGCACTGCTGTTAACGGCAGCAATGATATTACCGGGCTGTGCGAGCAAGCAGGAGCCAAAAGAGGCCTTGAAAGCTGCAGCTACTAAAGCTGCAACTATGAACTCGTATGAAATGAAGAGCAAGCTCGTTATCAATAATTTAACGATTGATGCTCCAGCAGATGAATCTGCGGCAATGACGACTCAAGTGCTGAGCATGCTCAAAAATGCAGAAATTACGGTAGATGGAGTATACCAGGCAGACCCGATGCAATCCGAAGTGACGATGGTGCTCAACCTGAAGGGTGATATGGCCATGAGCTTTACAGTGCCAATGGTTATCACTACAGAGAAGGTATTTATCAAAATCCCGTCCATTCCATTCTTCCCGCTTCCTGAGACGGTTGTAGGTAAGTTCCTGGAGCTTGATCTCAAGGAGTTGGCAGAGCAAGGAGGAACTGAATTTACTCCGGGAGCCATGGATACGGCAAAAGCTCAAAAGTTGTCCAATGAATTGGTTGATACGGTATTAGCTGAATATGATGAAGCTAAATATTTCAAGAACATAGATCCTAAGGATGCCAACCTTCCAGAAGGTGTAGAAGCGAAGCAAGTGGTTCAATTCCAAGTCACTAACGATAACGTGAAGGAAGCGATTACTACTTTTGTGAATAACGCGCTGCCTAAAATTCTTGATATCGTAAGTAAGGATGAGTACAAGGATATGCTGCAGATCAAGCCTGAGGATATTGCCAAGGCCAAAGAGGAACTACAGGCAGGAGAAGCCAAAGCAGAATTGGATAAAGGGCTTGCCGACCTTGGCAAGTATCTGACGATTAATCAGTTCCTCGTAAATACAGCGATTAACAAGGATAACTTCCCGGTTTATCAGGATGTAGTGACGGATATCAAGGTGACTAACCCGGATGACGCTACTAATATAGGATTATCTTTGACTGGAAGCAATCAGTACAGCAAGATCAATGAGGAACCTGAATTCAAGATCGGTATTCCCGAAGGAGATGCTGTGGTTACAATGGAGCAGCTGCAGCAGGAATTCGGTGGGGTCCTAGGTTCATATTAAGGCTAGTGGGTTAAATAAGAAAATCCCGTATCGGCATCATTGCCGGATACGGGATTTTTGTGTGTCATTACTCCATTTTATTCGTTACTTCTTCAGCCAAAATTGCATAGGTCTGATGATCCTGCCACTTATTATTTATCTTAATGAATCCTCTAGCGATGCCTTCGGCTTGAAATCCGTTCTTCTCCAATACTCTGCGGGAAGCAATGTTATGAACTAGAATGGCTGCCTGTACTCGATGGAGTCCCAGAGCTCGGAAGGCATATTGCACAATCAAACTGACTGCAGCGGTCATATAACCGTTGCTCTGCAGCCGGTGATCGATGAAATATCCGATGTCAGCAAACTGACCTACTCCCCGGACGATATTGGATATGGTAATCTGGCCAATGAGACTGCCATCCAGGAGATAGATGCCAAACATATAAGCTCTGTCCTCCCTTGTTTCAGCGGCTCGCCGGGTGATTAGCTGCTGCTGTCCCTCGAGAGTATAGAAATCCTCATCATGTTTGGGTTCATATTGCTGATGAAAGCTTCGATTGCTTAGTCTAAGCTCGAGAAGCCTCTCAGCGTCTTCCAGCAGGAGCGGGGTAATATAAATATTGGCTGGTCTATCATATAGGGTTATTGTCACTAATTCACCCCTCTTCTTTCGGATTGCCTTTGGCATATCTTTGGCGCAAGCGACGAAAAAAAGAAGTCAGCATTTCTGCGCATTCCTCCTGCAAAACACCTTGAATAACTTCAGTCCGGTGATTGAACCGTGGCTCCTCCAGCAGATTCATCAACGTACCCGCACAGCCTGCTTTAGGGTCTGGTGTTCCATAGACGGTAACTGGGATTCTGGATTGTACAATAGCACCCGCACACATAGGACAAGGCTCCAGAGTTACATAGAGGCAGCAGTCGAGCAGCCGCCAGGAATTGAGATTTCTGCTTGCTTCACGGATGGCTACCATCTCTGCATGTGCTGTGGAATCCAAAGTGGTTTCCCGCAGATTATACCCCCTGCCGATAATTTCCCCTTGCCGGACAACAATGGCTCCGATAGGCACTTCTCCAAGGGCTTCGGCTTTCCGGGCTTCCGCAATAGCCTCTCTCATCCAAAATTCATGATCCGCCCCGTCGTTAGGCCCCTTATGGTGTAACATATTCAAAATGATCTTCTCCTCAATTTCACCGGATTATTCGGCGAACAAATATTCGCTCTTAACAAATTGTGCATAAGTCTGTGTATAACACCGTACTTATGCACAATTTTGTACACATATCCGCAAATCGATTTGTTTATATGTGCATAACATGTGGATGATTCTTAATATATTGTAGAGAAAGAGGTTTTGAATTTCAACATCTCCTTCATAGAAAAGCCTACTTTAAATGTCTTTCCAAATGCTTGGGCAAAAGGTATGATATTTATTGAACACTCCGCTAGGATTTACCAGCGGATACGAGGTGAATAAATAGTTTGTCTATTAAAACGAAACTTTCAGGTATTATTTTTGGTTCAGTCCTGCTTATTTTAGTGCTGAATCAGACTCTTAATCTATATGCTGCACGAGACAATTTGCGTAAGGAAAGCGAAAGCAACATGAAGATGGTTGCGATGCAGATCGCCGTGTCTCTAGAACAGAGCAGATATAGCTCTAATTATGTCGAATATCAAATTGCTGATAACTTGCGCCTGGCTGCTGTATTGGCTGCAAGTGAGTTGGATCCTGATATTCAGAATGTAGACAATGCGCAGCTTGAGCAGCTTGCGGCGAAGCTTGAGATTTCTAACATCTCGCTGCTGGTGAAGACTGAAGATGACGTCGTTGTTGCCAAATCATCGGACCCTAAAGAATTAGGGTTATCTACTAAAGGGTGGGGATACTGGTATACCGCTTTTTTAGAGCTGTTTGATGGACATGAGGTATCTGTAGTCCAAGGTCAGAAGATGGTGAATTTCTGGTCAGGACCCTTTGAATATTCATCATCGAATCCTGAATTTATCGAAAAATGGGGATACTACCATGATGGGAAGCGCAACTACATCATTGATCCCTACATCCGCAGTACCTCGGTAAGCGATTATGTGAAGATCATGAGTCCGAGTGAGATTGTTGAGCAGACCAAAGTCGTGAACCCAGACATCCTTGAAATCACAGGGATTAACCCAAACACCTTCGGCTCTGATACGATGATGCCTGACGGAAGTGACAGTGAGAATGTGAAGCTGCGAAGCCGTCCGATTAAATTTGGAGCCTATACGTATGGCCAAGTTCGGAAAGATAAGTTAGCAATTGCGGAAGCCTTGAGCCGACAGGAACCCGTTATGCGGGATGAAGTGATCCGCGGTAAAAAAGTACTGAAGAGTTTTATTCCAATTACCCAGCCAGATGTGGGCGATTATGTAATTAGCGTAGTTATGGACTATTCAGTTATTTCTTCGGTCATTAAGAATCAGTTGTGGAATAATGTTTCGATTTCCTTACTGCTGCTCGCGGCCTTTATGATCGGAAGTCATCTTCTGGCTGGATTTATCATCCGTCCCATTCAGGAGATTCTGGGTAAGGTTAATAATGTAGCGGAGGGGAACCTTGATCCGCCGCTTCAGGTACGCAGCAGGGACGAGCTGGGGTTACTCGCTCTCCGAATCAATGCAATGACGTATAATCTGAAGCAGCATACGGACCGGGTTGGACGAACCTTGGAAGAGAACCGGGCGGTGAAAGAGCATCTGGAATCTGTAATCAACGGAACCTCAGACGCTATTCATACCATGGATATGGATGGCCGGATTATTAGCGTCAATCAGGCCTTTGAGAAGCTGTATGGATGGTGTGCGGAAGAAGTGGTGGGCCAAACCCCAACCTTGATCCCAGCAGCCACACAGGCAATGGAAGAAGAACGGCTTGATGAACTGAAAGAAGGATTAGGGGTACCGCCGATAGAGTCTGTACGACTTAAGCGAGATGGAACGATCGTAGAGGTTAGTGTAAGTACCTCGGTTATCCGCGATGAGGACGGTAATCCGCTGTCGTTTGTTCAGGTAACCCGCGATATGACGGAGCGTAACCGTATGGAAGAGTTGCTTAGACGTTCTGAGAAGTTAACTACAGTGGGACAGCTTGCTGCGGGTGTAGCCCATGAGATCCGCAACCCGCTAACCACCCTGAGGGGCTTTCTGCAGCTTCAGCAGGAGAAGCAGATACTTGTCCCGCTTCATATTAAATTAATGCTGTCAGAGCTAGAACGCATTAACCTGATCGTCAGTGAATTTCTGATATTGGCCAAACCTCAGGCGGTACATTTTCAACAGAGGGACGTCCGTTTTATTCTAAATGATGTCATCTCCCTGCTGGACAGTCAGGCGCATCTGTGCGGAATCCAGTTTGAGAGCCATTTCTCTGATGAAGAGGCAACGGTGCATTGTGAGGAGAATCAACTTAAGCAGGTATTTATCAATATCGTTAAGAATGCAATTGAAGCGATGCCCGCCGGAGGAACAATTGCCTTGGAGCAGCACCTGAAAGACAACAAGGTGGTTATCATGATCTCGGATGAAGGAGAAGGTATTTCTGAAGAAATGCTGCCTAAACTGGGAGAGCCGTTCTTCACTAATAAAGAGACGGGTACGGGGCTTGGACTTATGGTTAGCCAACGGATCATACAAGCTCATAAAGGGAGCTTAGAGATTGAAAGCACGGTTGGCATAGGTACTCAGGTTACCATCAAACTACCCTCAGCGGAAGGCACAACAACCTGAGAAAGCATTTAACAAGAACGGAGTGAAACATATAACGTGAGAATTAATAAATTCATCAGCGAGACAGGGTACTGTTCACGCCGTGAAGCGGATAAGCTGGTGGAGTCCGGCAGAGTAACCATTAATGGGGAACGTGCAGTACTTGGAAGCCAGGCTGAAGCTGGTGACGATGTAAGAATTGACGGTAACCCTTTAGAGACAGGAAGCAGAACAGTTTATATCGCGCTCAACAAGCCAACAGGCATCACTTCAACAACAGAGGAACACATCCAGGGGAATATTGTCGACTTTGTCGGTCATAACGAGCGTATTTTTCCTATTGGACGCTTAGATAAAGATTCGGAAGGACTTATTCTACTGACCAATGACGGGGATATTGTTAATAAAATATTGCGGGCTGAGGGCCGGCATGAGAAGGAATATGTAGTCACAGTGGATCGTCCAGTTACCCCCTCTTTTATTACGGGGATGTCTACGGGTGTTAAAATCATGGGAGAGAAAACACTGCCATGTGAAGTGACACGTATTTCGGAACGGGTATTCCGGATTATCCTGACCGAGGGCAAAAACCGGCAGATTCGCCGGATGTGTAGCGCTTTTGGCTATGAAGTACGGAAGCTGCAGCGGATTCGGATCATGAATATCCGGCTTGGAGCACTACGGACGGGCGAATGGCGCGATCTGACACAGGAAGAAAAAAAGGAGCTTGGCAGTATGCTTAATTACGAGCTTCAGTAAGTACTACCAGCCTGCTATGCCAGGAGGTTAACTCCAGCTTGCTCGGATGGGGAAATACTAAAAGAGCTGTCCAGGGGGTCTATAGACACCCCTGGACAGCTCTTTATTTATGCTTGTTGTTTATTTGGAGGAAGCAGCAACGGCAGTGCCATCTGTGGCTTCTTGATATTTGCGAAGAATCGATACTTCAACCCGTCTATTCTTAGCTCGTCCAACAGGAGTGCCGTTATCCGCAATTGGGTGATATTCCCCGTAGCCGATAGGACTGAACTTCTCCGGATTAAGTTTGGGATTAAGCAGCAGTATCTTCATGAACTGCAGTGCCCGGTCAACACTGAGATCCCAGTTGGAGGAATAGCTGCTGTTTGAGATTGGAATATTATCGGTATGCCCTTGTACGAGTACCTCGTAGTCAGGGAATTGCTGCAGCATAGTCGATATGGACTTAGCTAATTGACGGGAATCATCCTTGACCGTTGCCATACCTGAAGAAAAGAGGGCATTATCGCTGATCGTAATCATCAATTGAGATTGATTTAGCTTCGTACTCAGCAGATCGGTGAGTCCGTTGTTCTTGATGTATTGATCGAACTGCTTCTTTAGTTTCTCCAGATCTTCTTGCTCCTGCTTACGGAGCTTCGCAATTTCCGCCTGGCCATTGTTCTCGGCGACCACACTATCCATCTTATCATGTTTTCCTTGATCCAAATTGCTGTCTCTTGGCGTTGCGGAGCTCTCATCCAATATGCCGGTTCCACCATTCAGCGCTGAGCTGAATGCCTGACTCATTTCTTCAAACTTCTTGGCATCCGTTGCGCTCATGGCGTAGAGTACCAGGAAGAGGGCGACCAGCAATGTCATCAAGTCAGAATAAGGAAGCAGCCAGGACTCGTCGGCGTGTTCCTCATGCTCTTCATGTCTAGTCTTTTTGCTCACCGGAACCGCCCTCCTTCTCGTTCATCTTGGCCCGTTCGGAAGGGGTCAGGAATACGGAAAGTTTCTGGTTAATGGCTATCGTGGATACCCCGGATTGAATGGACAGCAGTCCTTCAACCATCATCAGGCGGACTTCAATTTCACGTTTGGATAACCGCTTCAGCTTGTTCGCCATCGGATGCCATAATACATAACCGGTAAAAATACCAAGCAGGGTGGCGATGAACGCTGCGCCGATCGCATGTGCCAGCTTCTCCATCTCACTCATATCTGCCAGAGCCGCGATCAACCCGATAACAGCACCCAATACCCCGAGAGTTGGTGCATACATACCAGCTTGTGTAAAGATAAGCGCTCCCGCTTTATGGCGCTCTTCAGTCGCATGAATATCTTCCATTAGTACATCGCTCACAAATTCCTGATCATTTCCGTCGATAATCATCCGCATACCATTACGGAGGAATGCATCTTCAATCTCATCCACCTTGGATTCCAAAGCCAGCAGACCTTCACGCCGGGTAACGGATGCCCATTCCATAAACATGCTGATCAGTTCGGTCTTTTTAATCATTTTCGGAGCAATAAACATAATTTTGATTAACTTAGGGAATTTCATCATTTCTTGAAACGGAAAAGCCATGAAGAGTGATGCAGCCGTACCCACGATAATAATGACGTAAGCTGCCGGTGTCAGTAGGGAATGAATAGGAGCTCCTTTGAGCACCATCCCCACACCAACCGCAATTACGCTGAGAATTAAACCAATAATTGTTGAAATTTCCATTTATGCACCTCGTCCATGAGTTTTAAGAAGTGATCCGGCGATGCCGCTTTATCATCCTTGAACGGCGGCGGGACACCTGCCCGGTAACAACTAATGTATATTCTTATTTATTTATCGACAGGATTCCCTTTTTTGTGAAGTCATTTTTTCGGCTATAATGAATAAGTAAGTTATTTATCCATTAGTGAAGAAAACGGAGTGATAGTCGTGGGTGTAAAGCATGGTAGAGATTATGCAGATATTTTGCGTGAATTGACGGAAGCGGTGGGCCGCATTTCCGACGGGTATTTATTTTTTGAAATGGAGCCGGAGGAGTGGCTTGAGCTGCCCCTGGACTCTAAGCTTGAGGTATGGGAGGCGCTTGCAGAAGACTTATTCTTTGCACTGGGTGAGGAGCCTGTGATCCAGGTGGGAAGCGGTGCGGTCATTTATGACAAGGAGTCACACCGGATCAACGTTCTGGCAGGGGAAGAAGATTTAGCCTCTGTAGCTTTAGTGTAAGGCAGATTGTGCTTTTCTGGTAATTTGCCCGCAGTCTGCGGGACATGGTAAAATCGACTTAACCTAAGGTCATGATTGCCGGGAATTATGAATACATTTAACTGAAAATGCCATGATTCCGGCGCATCCCTTGGACTAAGAAGCTAAGGGATGTTTTGTTTAAAATACAGGCAAGTCATAGGAAGCAGGAAGCTCGCTGCGGCCTTTTACAAGGGAGGAGACAACAAGTGGTATTAACCGAACAAGAACTGCGTGAGCAGGTAGGCAAGCTGGAAGGCTGGAAGCTGGAGGAGGATACCATTGTTCGTAAATACATGTTTAATGAATTTATGAAGGGAATCGCTTTTGTGGACGAAGTAGCAGCCATCTCCGAGGCATTCAATCATCATCCTGCCATAGCTATTGACTATAAGAATGTAACTCTGCGCCTTACAACGGCCAGTGAGAAGGGCATCACCGCACTGGATATCCGGGAAGCCCATGAATTTAACGAAGCCTTTGACAAGGTGAGATGATAGCTGTAAATGTTGTATGCGCATAACACCATGGGATATCTGATCATAAAAAATACGCCTGTGCGGAAGGAGCCTAAGCTTTCGTCCGTACAGGCGTATTTAGGTTTGGATATACAATAAATAAAGGCCGATCTAGCGGGACTTGACGAAAAAGGGTTTACTTTTTCTCCGATAGCCACATGGCGACGTTGGCGATTTCTTCCGGCGCAAGCTTTTCTTTAAAGGAAGGCATTTGGCCCCGGCCTTTGGTAACTATGCTGTAGATCTGCTCGGCATCATGCGAACTGCCTTCATTCTGAAGACTCGGACCGACGCCTCCCTGGAGCTGATCACCATGGCAGGTGATGCAATTTAACTTTACAGTGGCTTCTGCTTGTGTTGCGTCCAGTTGAACTACCGGCATGGTGGGGTTATTCTGCTCCGCAACCTGTTCTTTGCCTGGAAGAGTGAACATTAGTACTACCGCAAAGGCGCAGGCGGCGAAAAACAAACCGCTCATGATCCATTTTTGCATCCCCATTCGTCCCTTCTATGTAAGCTGCTTCCTCCATTATAACGGAAGGTGAAGTGGTATCATAGCATTTGTGGCAAAAAAACGAACAGATATTGTGAAAAAGTTCAAATTCCATTTCGTCAAAGTGTTATTTATCATAGACCATGCAGTAGAAGGGCTTCATTCCGGTCGGAGTTCTGCGCTCATAGGTATCAGTAATCGTAAATCCGCTTTTGCGGTAAGTCCGGATAGCTCTCTGGTTCCAGGTCAGTACCTCAAGATCAATCTCGTACTTCGGATAACGGATGCGTGCTCCGATGACGATTGCATCCATAAATGATTTGCCCAGGCCGTGACCGCATAACTCAGGCTCCATGCCTATTCCCAAACGAATGACCCCTTCCATAGGGAAGTACTGGGCGAAGCCGCAGAGCTCGTTCTGCTCATTCACTACAGAGACATATTGTTCTTCGCGGATTGTAGGATCGCCAAATTCAACACCGAGTGCTTGCATCTGATCCCAAGGCAGCCAGTCATAAATGTTATAGGGGGGCTTATAAACCCACTTGCTTATAGCTTCGGCGTGATTGATTTCCATGGGTACGACACGAAAGGTTACCGGGGAACTGATCATAAGGTCAGAGACCTCCTTTAATGGTAACTATCTATACTTAATTATATACAAAAAGGTCTGGAATCGACTCAAAAACTTTATAGGAGAACAAAACCAGATAAATACCTAAAATATTTTAAGGAAATACGTTTTAACGGTAGATATGGAGTTTGGTAAATGGTGAGAGGGGTAAAAAATAGGTAAGGACAAAATAAATAAGCCCCCTCCCAGGTTTCGGCAAAAACCGTGGAAGAAGGCTTATTTGAAATTAATTATTGCACATCATCGTTGTCTTCGGAATCAGTAGCGACTTTAGCATATGCGGTCTTGCTCATGATTCGTTTGGCGCCAACGTAGCGGTTGACGTAGTAGCTGTCGCTCAGTGAACTGATGGTTACACCACGCGAGGATGAAGCATGTGCGAATTTACCGTCGCCGACATAAATGCCGACATGGGATACGCCTCTACCGGATGTATTGAAGAAGAGCAAATCTCCTTCTTTAAGCTCACTCCGGGATACTGCGGTGCCCATTTGGTATTGGGAGCCTGATTGATGCGGCAGATCAATACCAATCTTGTCAAATACGTACATGGTAAAGCCGGAGCAATCAAATCCGTTTGTGGTTACGCCGCCGGAAACGTATTTAGTTCCGATAGCTTTATCAATTACGGAATCCATCTTGGAATCGGCGAAAGCGCTTCCTGCTCCAATTGCGGTAAGAAGTACTGAGAAACTGAGTACAGCTGCAGCCAACTTCTTCTTCAAAATACGTAAACCCCTTCCAGATGCCTACGAGGTTAGCTTAAGGGTTCGGTTGAAGGTCCCCTATGACCCCTCTGCGAATAGGAGGTCAATTCACCCAAAGTGGTTCCCCCGTTTTCCTTGTTTGATTAAGGAAACTCGGCACTTACTGTTAAATCAAGATTTCCAAGAAACATGACAAAACGTTCGTAAAGGACAAGACAATAATTACAAAAATGTTACTATAAACTCACTGCGATTATTGTAACAAACAGAGCAGCAATTGGCAATCACTTATAACATAGTATTGCGAAATTTATGAGTGATTTAAGAGAAAAAGATACCTAAAAACCCTGGATTGTCGCAAAATTGTTGCAATTTATTAATTTTTACATCGGCAGGATGTTTCAAATTTGTTGGAAGCGTGTAAAAGGTAGAATAAGGAAACAAAAAATCCGGAAAATGATTACGGCAATAATCAGTTCCCGGAGGTCAAAAAAGCTCAAATATTAGGTTGCTGTCTAGGTTCAATCATAAGCTACGGACTTATAAGCGGTTGTGCTCATGACTCGTTTAGCGCCAATGTAGCGATTGGCCCAGTATGCCTGACTCAGTGAGCTAATGGTTACACCACGTGAAGAAGAGGATTGGGCGAACTTTCCGTTTCCGACATAAATGCCGACATGGGATACACCATTACCCAATGTGTTAAAGAATAAGAGATCTCCGGAACGCAGATTGCTGCGGGACACGGTGGTCCCTACTTTGAATTGGGCTTTTGAGGTTCTAGGCAGGGTAAGACCTAATCTTTGGAAGACATATTTAGTAAATCCCGAACAGTCAAATCCGGTGGTGCTCATGCCTCCGGTTTTATAGGTCGTTCCGAGGGTTTTGGAAATAACGGTATCCATCTTGGAATCAGCAAATGCGCTGCCGGACCCCAAAGTGAATGCCATCACAATCCCTAAAGCAAGAGTGGTGCATTTCTTTGTAAACTTATGACTTTTCAAAGAAGTATTCCTCCTAATGCCTGCGAGGTTAGCTTAAGGGTTCGGTGGAAGACTCCCTATGATCACTCCGAAACGAGATCAATTCACCCAAAATATGGTTCCCCCACTTCCTGGTGCAAGGAATTTGGCGTTTTGTGCACCGCGTACAACATGATCGTGACAACAACAGTAGAGATTCAATTCGATTTGAACGAAAAGGTTACGAATTTACTGAAAAGATTACAAAATTGTTACCATCGTTACAGGCATCATTGTAACAAAGGATTTACAGTTTTGCAAATGGTTTAACAGATTGTTAAGAAAAAGAGTCTCTGCTCTTATTGTGAGCAAGGACTCTTTAAATATGTGCAATGGGGATGCTGTTTATTTAAGGGAATTTTTGCTATCCCATAGATGATATTGTGCCGACAGCCCCCACATTTTGAAGAAGGTGGATGGCAGTGGGGAGAGTTGCCGGATCAGAATTGCAGGGAGCCCGGGACAGAATACGCTGGTTATGCTACATAGTAGAAGTACCAGAAATCCGCCTGCTCCTAGAAGCAGGGAGATTCCAGAGGCTGGAATGATATGGCGCAGACACAGCAGCAGAGAGGAGAACATTCCTGTTCGTCCGGTGTAGCCAAACTGCATATAAAGCAGGCATAAGCGGATAAAATAAATATAAACGAGCCATGCGGCGGTATAAGGGACTGCCTGTAATAGAAGCTTGTGGTCAAGGTAGGAAGAGAGTAGCAGTTTGTACAGAATGGGAGCCAGCCAATATAGAGGTATTAGGGCAAGAATCCATTCGATTAGACTAAAGATCATTATAGGCAGACCGAACAGCTTCATTCCAGGGAAAAAGAAGAGTCCGCGCTCACCCTTGCTCTCCTGGTGCAGTTCGTGGATCAGTCCTGCCCGGATAAAGGGAGATATAAGCAGTCTTAGAACGGTGATACCAAGCAGCAGCCAAAGCCATTTCTGGACGCCAGGGTCTCCAGCTAGACTGTATTGGCCTTCGATGAAGAATTGCAGTCTGCCTATTCCGCTGCCGCCGGCTTGTTCATTCGGGTATCTCAGTAGAACTGGTACTATGGCATCCCTAATAAAACCATACAGGAAATACCCCCAGAGCAACCGGTATATGAAGAGCAGTATCAGGATGTATATTTGCTCTTTCATGCTCTTAAAGCCGCGGCTTATTGATATTCTCATGGTCATTCACCTCACCAGGACAGAGTTGCAAGCACGGTTTCGACCAGCTTAGTAACACTCAGCGTCCAGCGGGACACCGTATCAGGTTTAAGCTCGGCCAATCTAAAATTGTTAAGATGCTTATTTTCAAGGAGGACAGCGTGCTGAGGGTCAATCTCCGCCGAGAGAAGAGGAGAACTGTAGAGCAGTTTTAATGTGGTTTCAGTGCCTTGCCCGTCCCAAACCTCCTGAGTCGTATGGCCGTCGGTAAAGGTGAATTTAACCGTAACGCCAGGATAGTGAGCCCCCTTGTTCACCAGTTTTACTTTCGATTCATAAAGGGATGGTGATTGAGGTACATCACTTTTTTGGCGGACGGAGTAAATATCCTCTACGGAGAAGTCAGGAGTGCCGCCGCCATATACATAAAGATCAAAATATTCCTTCCAGGACTTCCCGGTGACCTTCTCAACGACCTTCTGGAAATCGCCGGTGGACGGATGACGGAAACGGTATTTACGGGCATAGGAAGACAGAATGCTGTCCATGGCCTTAGTACCGATTCTCCGTTCGATATCTTTAAGCACGAGCTTGCCGCGTATGTATACGTTCTGAGTGTATGAGCTTGTTCCGTGATATCTCCAGGTCTCCTGATTCAGCGGCTCCGGCTGCTGTACGAGACTTGCCTGTAGCGGCAGATTAGCCGTAATTCCGTATTCCTTTTCCATTAGTCTGTCTTCTGCGTATGATGTGAAGCTCTCGTCCAGCCAAGCCTCCTCGAATTCATTGCTCGCAACCATTCCATAGAAATATTGATGTCCGATCTCATGAATCACCGTCCGTTCCAGAGAAGTATCCGGTGTAGTGCTGCTGGCTCCAAAGGCCGTAATCAAAGTCGGATATTCCATACCTCCCGCCCCATTTCCGTTTGTTGGAGGTACGACGATGGATAAAGTGGAGTAGGGATAAGATCCATACCACTTACTAAAATAGGTGAGTGCTGCTTTGGCGGCCTGGAAATAACGCTCCTGTAAATCCTTGTGCAACGGGTCCAGATAGAGCTTGATTCGTACACCTGGAACCCCTGGTACGGAAAAAGCCTGCTCTGCTACCACGAAGTCGGGGGAAGCGGCCCATGCGAAATCATGCACATCGTCAGCATAGAACTGATATGTTTTGACACTTTTGCTGATTTTCGGGCTTTTTACCGGAAAGCCGGTTGCGGCTACGGTGTATTCGGAAGGAACGGAGATCGTTACATTATAGATGCCAAAATCGCTGTAAAATTCGGAAGTACCATGGTACTGATGAAGATTCCAGCCTTCTTCGCGGACGGAGCCGACGCCGGCGGGCTCGTAGACACTAAGTTTTGGAAACCACTGCCCGGCCATAACAAAATCGCCTGCCGTACCCATACGGGCAAATATCCTTGGCAGCTTGACCTCGAACTGAAGTTTTAGTGTAATGCTCTCTCCCCCGGCCACCGGCTCGGGAAGATGGACCTTGATGAGGGTGCTGTCTTTGGAGTTTCCGTCATCCGGCTGTACGTACTGCACCCTTTGTAGCAAAGAGACACCTTCTGTCGTCCGCAGATCGCTTAGGGACATGCCCCCAAAGCCGTCTGTGGGCATGGTATCGCCGCGAAGCTTCCCGCCGGATTCTCGCATAAAGGTGGTCTCCATCGAAGCAAAGGCGTTGGGATACAGATGGAAATATAAATCATTTACCGGTTTAGTACCTGGATGGGTCCAGGTTACGGTCTCAGAAGCCTCAAGTGTTCGAGTCTCCGGTGCAAGCTTCACGTCGATGTGATATTCGACAACACGTTGACTCAGGGGTTTGGCTGCCGGAACCGGCGTGCTCTCCGGAAGGGCTTCGGTTAAGGGTTTATCCGGGCGGAGGACGGCAGGGGACTTGGCCCCTTTTGGAACAAGGGTGTCAACCGCAGCAGGGCTGTGACCCGAGAACAGCCATATTCCCCCCGCCAGCAGACACAGGGCGGCGGCCAGTGTCCCGAAGATGATTTTTGAGTGTATAGATCGTGGCTTCATACTGTGATTCCTCCCGTTGACAAGCATCTACGGGATGTATATGTTTGCATTCGCCGTATTATTAGCTAAAATTAAATTATTCGCAGGAGAAAGGACGTGCAGCATGGATAACGTACAGCCGGAGGGTAAGAAACAAATTGCCCTCAATATTGTAAATGCCAAGAGCAAACATAAAGGGTTTGGTGCAGGCTCTATAGACCTTAACAATGTATCTCCTGTCATTATTGACGGCGGAGAGGCAGTCATTGATATTGGTGCAATGCACGCTAAGAGCAAGGTAGAGAAAGGAATCAGGTTCTCTACGAACCGGGAAGACGTACCGGACGGAAGGCAGGTGTGGGTTGTCTGGGTAGCAGTCGACCGTGCCCCGGAAGGGCAATATTATGCCGGATTAACCGCATGTGAGATGTGGATTGACAGCGAAGCTCGGCGGGGATGGAAGATACTTGCCGACCATGTGAATAAACTTGATTCAGCATTGAAGCGGAGAATCATAGTGGAGGGGCTAGGAAATGTGGAGAAGTCGGCACTTGTCGAGCTATTGAAGGCTCATAATGAGGACTGGTGGGCAGCGACCTCAGACGAACTGAAAGCCGCTCTTGCTGTGTAAGTAATGTATTTAATCCGGGAGTCATCCGGAACGATAGAAGAGCTTCGTCCTCCTGTGCTGGAGAACGAAGCTCTTTTCAATTAAGTATAATTATGCCATAAGGAACCGTGCTGTTAAGATTTGCTTATGAATTTTCGTTTCAGTTGACTTACTCTGGCCTGACTAATACCAAGCTTTTCGGCAAGTTCCTTTTGATTCGCGTGAGGATGTTCGTGGATGGCGCGCTCTAAACGAAGCTTCATTTCTTCCGTGCGGGCTCTTTTCTTGCCGTTTTCTCCCTGTGATGGTGAGGAATTCTGGGGTGCGGGTGCTTCAGTCGTATACACATGTTGCTCGGGAAGACTCAGTTCCGAAAGGCAGCTTCCGCAAATAAACTGATCTTTGTAATAAGTGACATTATCCAAGCTTCTGCAGAATGTGCATTCTGTTGAGGTGTACTTCCGTAATACGATAACATTGTCGTCCAGAACAAAAAATTCGATTGGATCCCCAATGTCAATATTGCGCGTCATGCGAATTTCTACGGGAACCACAATTCGTCCAAGACTGTCTAAACTCCGGATCATGCCTGTATCCTTCATCCCATGTCCCTCATTTAATCTAAGATTTGGTGGTCATCATGATTATACAGTAAATGTAATTTAAGGGAAAGAAGAAAGCGCTTAAAAAGCGTATGCGAGATACCCTCTCAGCTTGGGGTTAAAAGAGTTCCACTTAAGCCTGCAATGAAAAACCTCTCCAATTGAAAATCAAGGGGAGAGGTTTATTAGGGTTCAATACATTTATACCCAATTCTCAGGAGACGAAACGTTTATCACTAATTAATCCACAGATAGGTTTGAGGATTTTTTTCAAGTACTGAAAGATAAGGGTTGCCTCTAAGATAGAAACGCCAAGGCTTCAGTGCATATTCCTCTGCATATGGAATGTTGATGCGCGCGGATTGGACAATATCTAAAGAACGGGGATCATCGCCCTGCTCTAACCAGAGCGTTCCGCTTGAAGTATCGAGCCGGCATCCGTTCAGGCTCTTATCTATTCGAAGTGCCCGGCATAGCTTGCCGGGGCCTCCGGATAAATCTGCGGGCTTCCTTACAGTAATGTTCCGGTACAGAGTCATAAGTTCTGCATCAACGGGTGACACGGGCTCCACAGCCCGGATAAGGACAGCGTGCGGATTACCTTCTTCGGCGGTGACAACATTCAGACAATGGTACATGCCGTAAATAAGGTAGACATAGGCGGTTCCCCCTGCACTGAACATAACCTCAGTCCGGGCGGTACGCCGGCCTTTGTAGGCATGGCTTCCTTTATCCTCGGGCCCTCCGTAGCTCTCTGTTTCGATAATACGGCAGCGGATATCGCCGTGTTCCGTACGCCGGATCAGATGCTGCCCCAGCAGGCGCGGAGCGGCTTTCAGCGCAGTATCTTTATAGAGCTCCGGTAGAAGGAGTACTCCGGACCCGGCTGAGCCTATATGCTTGGCATCGTTGTTAGGATTCATGATCGAGTGCACCTTTCCGGCACCAGAGAACTGAAATCTCTGACGGTAATTGGTCTCATGGTATCCTAATTAAGCGTCAAAAGGCAATATCCCTAGTTCAGCCACCACCGTTTGATATTTTTCCATAAGGAGCTGTCTTCGGTAGTTGGGTCCACGGCTCCCGGAGAGCTTCCTTCGGATGGAGCTCCATCATTATTTCCATGCAGATCGCAGTATTCTGTCGGTTCTGTTCCACTGATAAAAGTCTCAAGCTCCTTCTCCGGGCAGTTGGCCGTTGCCAGCTTGCCGGATTCGGGGTTGATGTACACACTGACCACACTATCCGGGATCGGAAAAATCTTCGGCGGCACGTTTTCGAGCGCCTTCTCTGTGAACTGGGCGAATATCGGAGCAGCCCGCCGTCCATCGGCAGTAGCGATATTGCGTCCCTTGTCATATCCGACCCAAACGGCGGTCGACAGTTCAGGTGTGAATCCTACCATCCAGCCATCGGTGTCAGTGGTACCGGTCTTGCCGGCGACCGGGCGTTTGATAATGGAAGCTACCCGGTTACCGGTGCCTCCGGTTTCAAATACACCCTCCATCAGCCGGGTCAACACGTAAGCCGCTGCTGGCTCCACGACAGTTTCTGCAGGGAGATTCGGAGCCTCGTAGAGGATGTGCCCCTGAGAATCGGTGATTTTCAATATAACCGTAGTCGGATGGTGTACGCCCTCGCTAGCAATCACGGCGAACGCCGAGGCCATCTCCAGCGGGCTGACGGGAGAAGTGCCGAGAGCGAGTGAGGGTACGCTCTGGAGCGGACTGAGAATGCCCATTTTAGCAGCCATTTCAGCCACTTTGTCCGCTCCCACTTTCATAATAGTGTTGACGGCATAAATGTTGTCTGAGGCAGCGATGGCCTGTCGCATGTTGATTTCGCCAAGATATTTGTCCCCAAAGTTCCTCGGTTGGTAGGTTTTGCGGTTATTGTCATAATGAAATAGAGTCGGCTGGCTGTTAAAAGCGGATAGGGGCGTCATCGTCTTAGAAGATAAGGCGGCCAGATACATAATCGGCTTAAATGAGGAACCTGGCTGGCGTGTCGAGGCCAGTGCATGGTTGAACTGATTGTTACGGTAGTTTTTCCCTCCGACCATGGCTTTAAGGTATCCGGTACGGGGATCAATGGATACCAGTGCTGTTTCCAGCTCGTCTTCAGCATCCATGCCGTCATGTACGGCGTTCTCGGCCGCGCGCTGAATATCGGGATCAAGGGTAGTGTAGATGCTTAATCCTCCCTGATCCAGTTCGTCAGCTGTTATATTAAGAAGCTTCATCACCTGGTTGCGCACATAATCACGGAAGTATGGGGCGGAGACTGTAGTATCCTTCTCTCCTTGTGCTTTGAGCGCCAAGACTTCGTGTGAAGCTTGTTCCGCCTCTATTTTGGTAATCTTCCCGAGCTCCGCCATCACCGAAAGAATGAGCTGTTGGCGTTTTTTGGCATTCTCTATATGACTATAGGGTGAATAATACGTAGGCCCCTTTGGAATACCAGCCAGCAGTGCGCTTTCAGCCAGGTCGAGCTGGGAAGCTGATTTACCGAAATACATTTGGGAAGCTGCCTCTATGCCATAAGCGCCATGACCGTAATAAATCTCATTTAAATACATGCGCAGAATATCGTCTTTGCTGTATTTCATCTCCAGTTGCAGAGTGTACATGGCTTCCTTTGCCTTACGTGTCCATGTTTTCTCGTGGGTCAAATATAGATTTCGTGCAAGCTGCTGGGTCAGTGTGCTGCCCCCCTGGGCACGGCTCCCTTCCTCTAGATTAACCAGCACCGCCCGGGCCATACCTGTAAGGTCGAACCCGGAATGCTCATAGAATTTGCGGTCCTCCACAGCCAGGGTAGCCTGAATCAGAAGGGGAGAAATGTCCTGCAAATTTACAGCTGAACGGCTTCGGTCATCAGAAGAGAAGGTCGCAATGATCTCTCCCCGGGTATCCAGCAGCTTAGAGCGGGTATTATCCGGGGCGGGCGGAAGTTCTTTTTGATACAAATATCCGAGAAACCCTCCGCCTGCAAGCAGGAGCAGCACAGTGAGAAGCACCAGCAGCCGGACTGCCCGGCGGATGCGGCGTTTAGGTACAGGCGTGTGATCAGAATGATGCGGCATTAACACCAGGCTCCTTTGTCCCGCTGTTCAAGCGGACGGTGATTAATAATTAGACAAAGCTGTTTTACTTTCATTATGGGAAAGGATGGGTGCGGATATTCAGAATAAGCTAGGCTAGTATCGATTTCATTCTGGAGGCTTAGGGAACAGTAAGTTGGAATTGGTAAACAAAGTGTATCCATTCTGTGATCTTTTAGCGGTGGATACGGAAGCGGGGCAGGATTATAACAGAGTAGGGATGACTATGAAGGGTTAATATGAATTAGGAGGTGTCACCCATGAGTAACAATGTTAAACTACACCACAAACCGCTGCTTGTAGTCCTGTTGGCGGTGCTGCTGACACTGCCGGGCTGGGGAGCGGGACGGGTCTCAGCTGAGACATCGTCTCCAGCATGCGGAACAGGAGATCATGGATTGCTGACGGAATTGCAGAATGGACAGGCGGAAGCAGGGGCTTCGCCTCTTGTATTCTCTGATATCCAGTTTCTGAATGATCATACCGGACGGGCAGCAGGGAACGGTTTTCTGATTGGAACCTCAGACGGTGGATGTAACTTTCAGAAGATTTACCAGGGCCAATGGAGCTTTAAGCAAATTGACTTTCCCGATAATGTCCGCGGCTGGGCGCTTGCTTCCGTTCAGGATGGCATACCGGAGTACTTAATCAAGACAACAGATGGAGGAACACATTGGAAGAGAGTATCGAGCGGAGCGGTCAGCTTCGAGACGATCGATTTTATGGACGGCATGAGTGGTTTCGGTTACAACCGAGGTTCAACTTACCGGACAGTAGACGGAGGAGCACATTGGAGCAAGGTGCCAACGCCTGCCAATACACGGGGGGCATATTTCAGCAGCATCAAAGAAGGCTGGGCTGTTGTGATAGCCCCTGGAGCCGGATACCGTCTAATGAAGACAATCAATGGCGGGACTACATGGTCATTGTCGCTGAAGGCTGCTTTTGATGATCCGGAGTATGGCCAGATCTATGCCAAAGGAAATCAGGTATGGGCCGTACTGTATGGCGGAAGCGGAATGTCGCAGACTTCGTATTCTCTCTATGCCAGCTCAAATAAGGGCAGTAGCTGGGAGCGTGTTATTGCGCAGGATACTGCGGGGGGTGGTCCGGCTCCGGGCAGCGCCGCTGCCCAGGTTACATTCGGACCTGCTAATGGTAAGCCCGGGAATATGCAGCTTGTCGGCAGCGGATCAGCTTATCTCGTAGGGTTCTCACCGGCCGCGGAAAAAGTGGCTGTAGGTCGTTCCTTGAACGGAGGACGCGTCTGGAGCAACCTTCCTTCCATACGGGGCTTTGAAGGACGGATTTCCTTCACTAGCGACAAGGTAGGCTGGCTGGCACTTCGTAAGCTAGGAAGCTCAGAGATCTACACTACAACAGACGGCGGCTCAACCTGGAAGCTTAAATTATCCTTGGCGGCGCCGGAGAATCCATAATTACAACGGACGGGGCGGCTTAAGCCCCGTCCTATTTTTGCAATACAACCTAAAAATCCATGTTTTATGGTGAATTTATGTTATTTAAGACGAATCATCTCTATAATAGGAATTGAATTGATCACTTGAACTGGATATAGTAGTACAAGTGGGAAAGTGCAGAACGGAGGAATGCAGATGCCCGAAACACACTCCGACAAATACAGCGTGTCTGTAACACTCGTAAGTCTCCATGAAGGCGAGCGGAGCGTTCTAAATGTCACCGGCGAGGTCATTGCCAAAGGATCTCAGCTGTACATCCGGTATGAAGAGCCGGGTCAAGGCCCCGAGGAAGAGAACGCAGCCATTCGGACAACGATCAAAATTTCAGGAAGCGAACTGAAGCTAATCCGCCACGGCGGGGTACAATCCGAGCAGACCTTTGAACAGGGACGACGTTTGCCGGGCTTCTATCGCTCACCTTACACCCAGTTCAACTTATCGACGGATACCCGGGAGCTGGATATTACGCGTAACGGGCGCTCCCTGAAGATATCGTGGGATTATGAACTGTACGTATACGATGAGTTATCGGGACAGTTCGCTATCAGTTTGCATATACAGGAGGAACCAAAATCATGACACAGATTCAAAATCCGCTCGAGGACATTAATGAACGGGTGAAAGAGGCTATTTCTGAAGCGGTTGTTGCCGCAGGCCTGGTTACGCGTGAGGAGCTTCCGGCTATTGTTCTGGAGGTACCGAAGGATAAAGCGCACGGCGATTTGGCAACGAATGCAGCCATGCAGCTGACCAAGATTGCGAAGCGCAACCCGCGCCAGATTGCGGAAGCTATTATTGAACATCTGGACGGCAGCCACTCGGTGATTGAAAAAGCCGAAATCGCCGGACCGGGCTTCATCAACTTTACCTTGTCGAAGAATTACTTATATCCGGTAATACCGCTGGTTGCCTCCCAAGGGGAGAACTACGGACGTATTGACGCAGGTAAAGGACAGAAGGTTGAAGTAGAGTTCGTTAGTGCCAACCCTACAGGCAGTCTGCACTTGGGACATGCCCGTGGAGCTGCTGTAGGCGACGCTCTCTGCAATGTACTCGACTTTGCCGGATATAAAGTTACCCGTGAATATTATATTAATGATGCAGGTAATCAGGTCGCTAATTTATGTAAGTCCATTGAAGCGCGTTATCTGCAAGAGCTGGGCCAGCCGGCGGAAATGCCGGAGGACGGTTACCATGGTGAAGACATCAAGGGCTTTGCCAAGGAACTTGTGGCGGAAAGAGGCGACGACCTGCTGTCCATGAGCCCAGGCGACCGTGCTGCTTTCTTCCGTACCTACGGGCTGGAGAAAGAAATTAATAAAATTAAACGCGATCTGGAACGTTTCCGTGTCTCCTTTGATATCTGGTTCAGCGAAACCTCGCTATATGAGAATGGTGAGGTGCTGAATTCCCTGGATGAGCTGCGCCAGCGTGGCGAAGTGTACGAGCAGGAAGGTGCAACCTGGCTGCAGACGACGAAATACGGTGATGACAAAGACCGTGTCCTTATTAAGAATGACGGCACATACACGTACCTTACGCCAGACATTGCTTATCACAGCGATAAGTACGGACGCGGCTACGATCGAATGATCAACATTTGGGGTGCTGATCACCACGGTTATATCCCGCGGATGAAAGCAGCCATGTCAGCACTGGGCAACGATCCGGAGAAGCTTGTGGTTCTTATCGCTCAGATGGTCAGCCTGTTCCAGGATGGCGAGAAAGTGAAGATGTCCAAGCGTACGGGCAAAGCCGTAACTATGGAAGAACTGATGGAAGAGGTTGGGATCGACGCCATCCGCTATTTCTTTACGATGCGCAGCATGGATTCCCATCTTGATTTCGACATGGACTTGGCAATTTCGACTTCCAATGAGAACCCGGTATTCTATGTACAATATGCGCACGCGCGTATTTGCAGCATCTTCCGCCAAGCTGAAGAGCAAGGCATTGCACTGCCGGATCTTTCGGAGATCAACTATACCAAGCTGACAGCTGAACATGAATATGCCCTGCTTCGCAAAATCGGCGAGCTGCCGGCAGAAATTGCGATCGCTGCGGAAAGTTATGCCCCTCACCGTCTGGTGCGCTATGTATATGAATTAGCTTCGCAGTTCCACAGCTATTACAAAGCGGAACGCGTAATTACCGAGGACGGCGAACAGACAGTAGCCAGATTGGCTCTGCTTGGCGCTACCCGCACAGCCATTGCCAACGTATTGCGCCTTATCGGTGTCAATTCTCCGGACCGCATGTAATTCGCGGCTGCATATAAACAATAGGACCGCCTCCCGTTCAAAGGGAGGCGGTTTTTTATTGAACCCCTTATACGCTGCCGGCAGCTCGGCGTCTGCTGCGTACCCCTGCCCGCAGGAGGCGCAGCGCATCAGCCGATCCGCCGCCAAGGTAGGCGCGGCGTTGTCCTTTGCACAGCCGCAGCGGCGAGGCTGTTCGGCGAAGCAGCAACTTAAGCTCCCGCGGTGTAAGTCCAGGCCGGATTGCTAGCAGCAGAGCGGCAGCTCCCGTGACATGCGAGGTCGCCATTGAGGTACCACTCATTTCTTTATAACCTTCCTTTAGCCAACAAGAAGGCACACTCTCGCCTGGTGCATATACGTCTATATAGGGACCGCGGTTGCTGAACTTGGCAACCTGTCTTTTTTTATCTAGAGCACCGACGGCGATTGTTTCGGCGTACCTAGCAGGATAATCGCCTCCGCGTTTGCCGTCATTTCCGGAGGAGGCAATAATAGCAATACCTGCATGATAGGCTTTGAGTACCACATTATGCAGCGCTTTACTTCTGCTCTTCATTCCGAAGCTCATATTGATGATGTCGATTTTATTTTGTACGCACCAATCGATTCCCAGTACAATATCCGACACATAGGCTGATCCGTTATGGTCAAACGCCTTGACTGGATATAGGAGTGAACGGGGAGCTACGCCCATCATCCCCCGGGTGCCTCCTGCAGCTGCAAGCGTACCGGCAATATGAGTACCGTGGCCATTGTCATCCAGTGGGAGCATCCCCCGGTGCAGCAGATTGATTCCGGTCGCAAGGGTATGCCGGAGATCGGGGTGGCGGTAATCTGCACCGGTGTCAATGACACCGATTTTGACTTGTACCCCCGTTGACTTGGACCAGGCTTGCGGAGCGTGAATGGCCTTTACACCCCAGGGCATGATAGAACCACTTTTTTCTGCCGGGAGAGAGTGCAGCTGTATCTTTAAATCTTCTTCGACGCTTACCGTATCCGAAAAGCGGTGTACCAACAGCTTCTCCATGCCGGAAGCAGGCACGACGAAGGCACGGATGAGCGGGGATATCTGTACCTGCCGGAGTTCAGGCTGTTTGGCTTTTAAAACTTTCCACTTCGAGAGTGCTGCCGCATATTCACGGGCATCGTGGAAGGTAATAATTTGCCGCTCGTTATGTCCCGGCGCAGATGACATCCCGTTAAGAAGACTTTGCCAAAATCCGTAATAATCCATCTCTTTCGCCGTCCCCTCCTTGGTCCCGTGCTGCCATATTGTATGAAGGGAAGCCTTGGGGCGAATGGGAACTTGCCCTTTTTTGCCGAAATAGGCACCCCATCGTGTCAAATGCCAGCGGAACACATAAAATAAACAGAAGAGATGGAAACTCTCTTTGCAAATCCCGTAAGGAGCCGATCCTTGGCGTGGATACAGTCATGTGCGGAGGAACTTCCTCCGCCTTTTTTAATTTCAGCGGCCGCAGGGCTGCTTTTACTCTTGTTTTTGACTTGCAATTTGCTCCCAAATAGGTTTTACTTAGGTTTGTTAATGGATATATTGAATAAAATGCAGTAATGTGAACATTGCGTGAGAGGAAGTGTCCTTAGTGAGTACGCCACTCAATTTGAAGCTTGAACCTGAGAAACTGAAAGAAATGCCAATGGTGGATCTGGCCTTTCTGGTGCTCAAAGCGGCGAATACGCCGTATTATTACCGTGATTTGATGGTCGAGGTGGCCAAGCTGCGCGGTATGACTGAAGAAGAAACTAACAATACTATCGCCCAGCTATATACCGAGATTAACATTGACGGGCGTTTTGCTTGTGTGGGCACCAATTTGTGGGGACTCAAACGGTGGTATCCGCTGGAGCGTTCCGACGATCCTGTGGGCAACTCCAAACGTCCGCGTATCATCAATGATGAAGATGATGATTTGGAAGATGATGATTTCGCCGAAGAAGAAGAAAACTACGCTGCTGAAGAAGAGGATTTCGATGTGATCGACGACGATCGTGACGACCTCTACTCGGATGACGACAGCGAAGAAGAAGTGGATGAAGATGTCGTGATCGATGATGATGACATTGATGAAGAAGAAGTGGATGAAGAAGATACAGACGGAGACACCAGCGAAGGTGCCGACGACGCAGACGAGGACGACGATTATTAAACTGTTGTTCACAAGGTCTAATTCTGCCCTTGACAGAGGGAAAGCGTCAGAGTAAACTATTTGATGGGCTTCTGAGAAAGCTAATATTTATTTTTCTAAAATAAAAAGTGCCCCCGGTTCTACGGGTGTCACTTTTTTGTTTTTTAAATAGCAATTTCTGCCGTTTGCTGTTCTTCAGAGGTGGGCGAACACTCTGGAGCTCTGCGGAGGAAACCCTTTGATTTCCACCGTTTTGACGATAGGAAAGCGGGTTCGATTACATTAAACGTCGCCTGAATTCTGGACTTTATTAGGAGGGTTTAACAGTGACAAAGTATATTTTTGTAACGGGTGGCGTTGTATCTTCACTTGGCAAAGGCATCACTGCCGCATCTCTGGGCAGGCTGCTGAAAAACAGAGGTCTAAAGGTGACGATTCAGAAATTTGACCCGTACCTTAATGTAGACCCGGGAACAATGAGTCCTTACCAGCATGGGGAAGTGTTCGTAACGGATGATGGAGCGGAGACAGACCTTGACCTTGGGCACTACGAGCGGTTTATTGATATTAACTTGTCCAAGAGCAACAACGTGACTACAGGTAAGATTTATTCCTCAGTGATTAGTAAAGAGCGCCGCGGCGAATATCTGGGCGGTACCGTTCAGGTTATTCCTCATATCACCAATGAGATCAAGGAACGCGTATTCCGTGCGGGTCGTGAGACAAGCTCTGATGTCGTGATTACCGAAATCGGCGGAACCGTAGGTGATATTGAGAGTTTACCGTTCCTGGAGGCTATCCGTCAGATCAAGAGCGATATCGGACGCGAGAATGTGATGTACATCCATGTAACCTTGATTCCGTACATCAAGGCAGCAGGAGAAGTGAAGACTAAACCGACACAGCATAGTGTAAAAGAACTGCGCAGCATCGGGATTCAGCCTAACGTGATTGTATGCCGTACCGAATATGAGCTTTCCTCCGATATGAAGGCTAAAATTGCTCTTTTCTGTGATATCGACGCCAACGCCGTAGTGGAATGCCGTGATGCTTCGACGCTGTATGAAGTTCCGCTGAACCTCCGCGATCAAGGGCTTGACGAGATTGTTGTTA
Source organism: Paenibacillus oryziterrae (assembly GCF_042610485.1). Lineage (NCBI taxonomy): Bacteria > Bacillati > Bacillota > Bacilli > Caryophanales > Paenibacillaceae > Paenibacillus > Paenibacillus oryziterrae. The sequence continues at coordinate 35,242 of NZ_JBGJZO010000028.1, forward strand.
ATCACCTGAAGCTTACCACTCCTGCGCCGGATATGCGCGAGTGGGAAAGCATGCTGGGCCGTATCCAGAAGCTGGAGCATACTGTTGAGATTGCCATTGTCGGTAAATATGTGGCACTCCATGATGCGTACCTGAGTGTGGTTGAATCCTTGTCCCACGCCGGTTTTGCAGCGAACTCCGAAGTTAAGATCCGCTGGGTGAACGCAGAGGAAATTACGGATGAGAACGCAGACGAGCTGCTGCACGGTATCGGTGGAATTCTGGTGCCTGGAGGATTTGGTGACCGGGGAATTGAAGGGAAGATTTCGGCAATCCGTTACGCCCGCGAGAAGAAGATTCCGATGTTTGGTATTTGCTTGGGCATGCAGGTTTCCGTTATTGAGTATGCACGTTCTATTGTAGGGCTTGAAGGTGCGAACAGCTCTGAGATTGAACCTACTACACCTTATCCGGTTATCGATCTGCTTCCAGAGCAGAAGGACATCGAAGATATGGGCGGCACCATGCGTTTGGGATTGTATCCATGTAAGCTTTTGCCGAATTCCCTGGCGATGTCTTGCTACGATGATGAACTTGTGTATGAACGCCATCGTCACCGGTATGAGTTCAACAATGCATATCGCGATGAGATTGAAAAAGCAGGGCTAGTGATCTCTGGTACTTCTCCAGATGGCCGCTTGGTAGAGATTGTGGAACTTCCGGATCATCCTTGGTTCCTGTCGGTTCAGTTCCATCCGGAGTTTACCTCCCGTCCGAACCGTCCTCAGCCGCTCTTCCGCGAGTTTGTTAAAGCATCCCTGGTGCATTCCAGCCAACAATAACAATTACAATAACAACTCCAGATATACGTTAATAAAGAGTCTCCGTGAGGGGCTCTTTTCTTCTATTGTAGTTGGCGGACAATTGTTCCCTACATTCAATAAATTATTAGATTTATGCAATTCACCCAAATAGCAGGAATTCACCTGACAAGGCACGAATTATAGGTTATATAATGGGTTGAATTTCCAAGAAATCGTCGGATGGGGAGAGGAAAGTACAATTTGTTGGTCGTAAATACCTGGGGGGTTAATGTATGGAGAAGAAGAAAGTATTGATTGTGGACGATCAGAACGGAATCAGGATTCTTTTAATGGAAGTATTCAACAGCGAGGGGTATACCACATTTCAAGCAGCTAACGGTAAAATTGCTTTGGATATTGTGCGGACGGAGTCCCCCGATCTCGTACTTCTGGACATGAAAATACCGGGAATGGACGGGCTTGAAATATTGAAGCACTTAAAAGGGATTGACCCTTATATCAAGGTTATTATGATGACGGCTTATGGTGAGCTGGATATGATCAAAGAAGCGACGAATTTAGGAGCGCTAATGCACTTTACCAAGCCTTTTGATATCGATGAAATGCGTGTAGCTGTGAATATGCACCTCGCAGCATTACAATAAACTAAATCGTTAATATTACGGAAAAATAGGTTTGATCGTCGGGGTTGGATAATTAATGTCCCACCGGGACATTTTTTTGTTTGTCCTATTTAGTATTTGACACAGGATGTGCTATAATATGCCTGTATGTGATGTCGGCTTAAAAATAGATTAACCCAACATTTTAGGAGGATTGAAACCATGCCATTAGTATCAATGACAGACATGTTAACCAAAGCGCTTGACGGCAAATATGCAGTTGGCCAATTCAACATCAACAACCTGGAGTGGACACAAGCCATTCTTGCTGCTGCTGAAGCAGAACAATCTCCGGTAATCCTTGGCGTTTCCGAAGGAGCGGCTCGTCACATGGGCGGCTTCTACACCGTTGTTAAAATGGTGGAAGGTCTGGTTCAAGACATGAAAATTACCGTTCCTGTAGCAATTCACCTTGACCATGGTTCTAGCTTCGAGAAATGTAAAGCTGCGATTGATGCAGGATTTACATCCGTAATGATCGATGGTTCCCATCACTCGATCGATGAGAACATCGAAATGACGAAACAAGTGGTTGAATATGCTCACGCTAAAGGCGTTTCCGTTGAAGCTGAAGTAGGTACTGTTGGCGGTCAGGAAGACGACGTTATCGGCGGTATCATGTATGCTGACCTGAACGAATGCGTACGCATCGTTAAAGAAACAGGTATCGACACTTTGGCTCCTGCACTTGGTTCCGTTCATGGTCCATACCTGGGCGAGCCTAACCTTGGATTCAAAGAAATGGAAGAAATCCGCGATGCTGTTAAGGTTCCACTTGTTCTGCACGGCGGTACAGGAATTCCTACTCATGATATCGACAAAGCGATCTCCCTGGGTACTTCCAAAATCAACGTTAACACCGAGAACCAAATCGCTTTCGCTAAAGTGGTTCGCGAAGTTCTTGCTGCTAAACCTGATGCATACGATCCACGTACATTCATCGTACCAGGACGCGACGCTATCAAAGAAACCGTTATCGGCAAAATCCGCGAGTTCGGTTCCAGCAACAAAGCTTAATATCCTTTTGGCCGGATGGCCGAATCGAATACTTAAATGGAAAGCACACCGCATAGACGGTGTCTTTCCATTTTTAAATATAAGAATTTATATATTTCAATATATATACTATACTTATATTTCAACCGGAAACGGATGACCGAAGTGTTGTTACAATGTCGCTGACCCTGGAAGCTTAGGCTTCCTGCAAAAAAACGACGGGCCGTTTCTTTTTGTCGTTTAAACATATGCCACAGAACGCGCTGCCGATCAGCTGCAATAAACGTAGGGGGAACCAGATAATATATGGAAAAGTTAATGATTGAAGGTGGGCGCCCACTAGAGGGTGTTGTAACGATCAGCGGAGCGAAGAATAGTGCGATAGCACTTATACCTGCGGCAATTCTGGCCGAATCTGAGGTTGTTCTGGATAACTTGCCGGCTCTTAGCGATGTCGCCGTCTATTCCGAAATCCTGGAGGAGCTTGGTGCAACTGTAACTTGGTCAGGCAGCCAGATGAGAATTGACCCTTCCCGTATTTTATCCATTCCTATGCCAAACGGGCCTGTTAAGAAACTTCGTGCTTCCTATTATATGATGGGAGCGCTTCTTGGGAGATTTAAGGAAGCAACCATTGGTCTGCCCGGAGGCTGTAATTTTGAGCCCCGTCCGATCGACCAGCACATCAAAGGGTTTGAAGCATTGGGAGCCACAGTCACAAATGAGCATGGTTCCATCCATTTGTATGCAAAAGAGCTGCGCGGTGCGAAGATATATTTGGACGTATCCAGCGTAGGAGCCACCATTAATATTATGTTGGCAGCTTCACGGGCCAAAGGCTCGACTATTATTGAAAACGCGGCTAAAGAGCCTGAGATTATAGATGTAGCTACATTGCTTAATTCCATGGGAGCTGTCATTAAAGGTGCCGGTACCGAAACGATCCGGATTGAGGGTGTTACGGAGATGCACGGCTGTCGTCATTCCATCATCCCTGACCGGATACAAGCGGGAACATATATGATTGCTGCCGCTGCTACGCGTGGCAATGTTGTGATAGATAACGTCATTCCGAAACATCTTGAGGCATTAACGGCTAAGCTCTTGGAGATGGGGGTTGGCATCGAAGAACTGGACGAGAGTATCCGTGTCATCGGCCGGGCGAGATATGAGCATGCGGATGTTAAAGCCTTGATATATCCTGGTTTTGCTACCGACTTGCAGTCCCCTATGACAAGCTTGCTTACTCAAGCGGAAGGTGTTAGTGTACTAAGTGATTTTGTCTATAGCAACCGCTTCAAGCACGTGCCGGAGCTGGTACGAATGGGCGCTAAAATACGCGTCGAAGGTAGGTCGGCGATTATTGAGGGCAGCAAGCTTAATGCTGCCAAGGTGAAGGCTGCCGATTTGCGTGCCGGAGCAGCACTTGTTATAGCTGGATTAACCGTTGAAGAAGGTATTACTGAAGTAACGGGTGTGGAGTATATTGACCGCGGTTATGACAATCTGGTCAGTAACCTTCGCGCGCTCGGAGCCGAGGTTTGGCGGGAGAATGAATAAATGAGGATAACTGTAACCGGAAGGTGAGTATTTTGCCCGAACCCTGCATATCTCCTTCCGATTCGGGTAATCCTATGCTAATAAGGATTTTTCAAATCTCTTAATCTTATGAACATACTGCTAGACGAACTCATATTAAAAATTGAATAGGTGGTTATTACATGGATCTTCAAATTTCCGACTTGGAAGAAATGAAGCTGACCGACATGTATAAGCTGGCTAAGAAATACCAGATTCCCTACTACGGCCAGATGAAGAAGCGGGAACTGATCTTCGCGATCCTCAGGGCCCAGGCGGAACAAAGCGGCCTTATGTTTATGGAGGGCGTTTTGGAGATTTTGCCAGAGGGATATGGCTTCTTAAGGCCAATTAATTATTTGCCCAGTGCTGAAGATATTTATATCTCAGCTTCCCAGATTCGCAAATTCGATCTCAGAAGCGGGGATCTTGTATCTGGTAAATGCCGGACACCAAAAGAAAACGAGCGATATTTCGGACTGCTTCAGGTTAATGCTGTTAACGGCGAGAACCCTGCGACCGCAGCGGAACGCCTTCACTTCCCAGCACTCACACCTCTTTATCCGCAAGTTAAGCTGCCGCTAGAAACATCTCCTACCCACTTATCTACCCGAATTATGGATTTGCTGGCTCCTGTAGGTTTGGGACAGCGCGGTTTGATTGTCGCACCTCCCAAAGCGGGAAAGACGCTCCTCCTAAAAGAAATTGCCAACAGTATATCCATGAATAATCCTGAAATTGAACTGTTTGTACTGCTGATTGATGAGCGCCCGGAGGAAGTAACAGATATGCAGCGTTCTGTGAAAGGTGAGGTGGTTGCCTCTACATTCGACGAGTTGCCTGAGAATCATATCAAGGTCGCTGAGCTTGTACTTCAGCGCGCACTTCGCTTAGTGGAGCATAAAAAGGATGTTGTGATTCTTCTGGACAGCATTACGCGTCTTGCCCGTGCTTATAACCTTGTTGTCCCGCCATCCGGACGGACACTTAGTGGAGGGATTGATCCCGCAGCCTTTCATCGTCCGAAACGGTTTTTTGGATCTGCGCGGAATGTGGAGGAAGGCGGAAGTCTTACAATCCTGGCCACAGCGCTTGTTGATACAGGTTCACGTATGGATGATATTATTTATGAAGAATTTAAAGGTACGGGGAACATGGAGCTTCATTTAGATCGTAAGTTGGCAGAACGCCGAATTTTCCCTGCCATTGATATCCGCCGTTCCGGTACACGCCGTGAAGAGGTGCTGTTGACGAAGGAAGAGCTGGATACAATCTGGTCGATCCGTAAGAATATGAATGAATCCTATGATTTTGTGGAAGGATTCCTCAAGAAATTGCGTGACGCCAAGACTAATGCTGAGTTCTTAGCCTCCTTTGATGTAGCGGGAGCCAAAGATTCTCCTAGTGGTACGGCGAGCAGTGGAGGGACATCCAACAGCGGTGCAGCTACAAGACGCACACCGGCACGGACGAAGACTCCAACCGTCCCTACAACTTAGAATAAGAAGAGGTGATTATAGATGTATCTGGTGTATGCTGACGAGCAAGGTAACGTTTATGACCATCCTGAGCTGTTCGGTCTCGCCCGCAGCGGGGATTTGATCGTTGAAATGCTGGAGGAAGAGTTGATTCCGTTACCACAGGGAGCTACGCTTGTCGGACTGCCGAATACACGAGCGGTGGGCATGAATCCTGAGACGGGGGAAATGCTTTCGTTGCCGGAAGGCGCTCAGGCTGTAGGTGCGCTTTTGCCTCAGGGCTTCACCCGTCTCTGTCTTCCCGGTTATATTAAGACAGACAAGTCGTACAAACTTCCGTTGTTCGGATATTCTGCTGTAGTATGGAAGGACGGCGGCTTTTACGTTGGCGCCGCTCTTACCGATGATCCGGAGAAGTGGAATCCGCTTAACTGTGATGTCGATGATTTGAAGGCGGGGGTAGATGAGCTGACCGCCAAATACCCGGAGAACCGTCTTTATGGTCATCTCTCCAACTGTGCGATTGGATATGAATGTCTTACAGCCTCCAATACATTCCTTAATCGCTGGGAAGGTGCGGTTCCGGTCTCCCATTCTTGTAATGCGGGCTGTTTTGGCTGCATCTCCGATCAGCCGGAGACAAGCGGCTTTGTGTCACCGCAGACCCGTATGGATTTCCGTCCACGGGTAGATGAGCTGGTAGAGGTAATGCTCGAGCATCTGAAGACGCCGGAATCCATTGTTAGCTTCGGCCAGGGCTGTGAGGGTGAGCCCTCTACTCAGGCGAAGATAATTATTGAAGCGATGCGCGAAGTGCGCTCGGTTACCGGTATGGGGTACATTAATATTAATACCAATGCCGGGCTGAGTGATCACATCCGCGGAATTGTGGACGCCGGTCTTGATCTGATGCGGGTCAGCACAATTAGCGCACTCGATGATCATTATAATGCGTACTATAAACCCCGTGGATATACGCTTGCTAATGTGGAGAAGTCTTTGAAGTATGCTGCATCCCAGGGAGTATACACTTCAATTAATTATCTGGTGTTTCCGGGAGTAACGGACCGGGAGGAGGAGATTGAAGCGATGGTGGATTTCATCAAGCGAACCGGAGTACGGATGATTCAGATGCGTAACCTGAACATTGATCCGGAGAGTTACCTCGAATTAATTCCGCCGGCCCGTGGTGAAATCCTGGGAATGAAGACATTGCTTGATATCTTCGCCGAGGAACTGCCGGACGTAGTGATTGGATCTTATACTCATGTTCCCCCGGCTGAGCTGGCCCGTGTTAAACAAAGCGGCGTCCAAATTTGATGTGTTGCTGAATTATTTATTTCGTGTTAAGATGAGTACATCTGTATATTATAACTCTGTATCCGCATGAGATTCAGGGCAAAAGAGGTGAAATTCAAATGCAAGAAGCAATCCAACCAAAGTATAACCTCGTTAAGGTTACCTGCGCGTGTGGAAACACTTTCGAAGCTGGTTCTGTTAAACAAGAGCTGCGCGTCGAAATTTGCTCCAACTGCCACCCGTTCTTTACTGGCAAGCAGAAGTTCCTGGATGCTGGTGGTCGCGTTGATAAATTCAAGAAGAAATACGGTATCTAATCCGATTAGCTGCGATGCGGCTTAAATATTAGATAAACCCCCGACGATTATCGTCGGGGGTTTTGTATTTAATGCCCAGTTGATTTTTATACGGGGGTAGGCTATACTTAACTTCGCCGTGCTAGACGGGGAGGTAGCGGTGCCCTGTAACTCGCAATCCGCTGTAGCGAGGTTGAATTCCTGTTAGAGGTGCTGTCGATGTGAGGTCTTGGTCCCTGCGTGCTGTGTTGACGGTTGGGTCCTCCGCAATGAGTGCTTATGAACCTGGTCAGGTCCGGAAGGAAGCAGCCATAAGTAAGTTACTCTTGTGCCGGAGGGTTGCCTAGCCCGAGCAGTTATGCGGGATTGCCGCTTGGATCGCAGCCATCAATAACAGGTGCACGGTTTAAATAGATAATGATGCATCTTTGCGACAGCGAAGATGCTTTTTTGTTTTTGGTCATAAGCCCCGGATTATAGTATAATAAATAAGCGACAAAAGCCGGAAAAGCGGCAGTTGAAAGAGGGTAATGCATAGTGGAACATATTGCGCTGTACCGTGCCTGGCGGCCGCAGTCGTTTAAAGACATGGTAGGGCAACAGCACATTATCCAAACGCTGCAGAACGCCATTCGGGAACAGCGGGTTTCGCATGCCTATCTGTTCAGTGGCCCGCGGGGAACGGGTAAGACTAGTGCAGCCAAAGTCTTGGCTAAAGCGGTGAACTGTGAGCGTCAGCAGGGTTCGGAACCCTGTAATGAATGTCCTTCTTGTCAGCGGATTGCTGCAGGCAATGTGATGGATGTGCAGGAGATTGACGCCGCCTCAAATCGAGGAGTGGAAGAAATCCGTGATTTGCGGGATAAGGTGAAATACGCGCCTACTGAAGTCCGCCGTAAAGTGTATATTATTGATGAAGTGCATATGCTGACTACGGAAGCGTTTAACGCTCTCCTAAAGACACTGGAGGAGCCGCCTCCGCATGTGATGTTCATATTAGCTACAACGGAGCCTCATAAATTGCCGGCAACCATTATTTCGCGCTGCCAGCGTTTTGACTTCCGCCGGGTCTCCTTGGAGGAACAGACTACTCTTCTGACGGAGATTTGTGAGAAGGAAGGCATTACAGCAGAGGGGGATGCTTTGCAATATATCGCTCGTCTTTCTGACGGCGGTATGCGTGATGCGCTTAGCATATTGGATCAGATCTCTTCGTTTACGGATGGACAGGTGACATATCAGCAGGTCCTTGGCATGACCGGGGGGATACCGGCTGAACAATTCGCACGTCTCGCATCTGCGCTTCTCGAAGCAGATATGGGGCTTCTGCTTGAGCTTGTAGAACAAATGATGCATGAGGGCAAAAGTGCCGATAAATGCTTGGAGAACCTGCTCTTTTACTTCCGGGACTTACTTATGATTAAAATGGTGCCTGGTGCGGATCAACTGACAGATCGTGTCCTGAATCCTGCAGAGTTCCGGGATATGGCTGCCGCATTCTCGAGAGAACGCCTTTTTGAGATTGTAGATACATTAAATCGCTACTTAGGTGAGATGAAATATGCAACTCATCCTCAGACCCTGTTTGAGGTAGCTCTTATGAAACTGTGCACACCTCGTAGTGAAGGCGCTCCGGTAGCAGCTTTCGTTGAAGCGCAGAGCTCTGCGGCACATGCTGTTGCTGATCCGAATGAACTTGCTGCTCTGAAGAGGCAGATTGCTGCTCTGGAGAAGAAGTTGGAGCAGGCTATACAAGCAGGAGGTATCTCTGGCGGAGGACGTGAGGGGGTTGCTGTGAAATCCGCTACACAGAATCCTGCACCCCGGGTCTCAGCACCTGGCAAGTTGCCTCCGCATATGGATAAGTTTGTTGCCGGTAAGAATAGCGCTGATTTCAACTCGATTTATAAGCAATGGAGTTTGGTGCTGCAGGGTGTGAAAGACGAGAAGGTGACGGTCCATGCCTGGTTCATGGATGGAGAGCCTGTATCGGTAATGGAGGATGCTGTGCTCGTGGCCTTCAAGAATACTATTCATCGCGATACGACGGAGAAGCCGCTTAACCGTCAGGTCATTGAGGGTGTGTTGTCGACACGTTTGGGCAAGCCCTATCGGCTTGTGACGATTATGATGCGCGATTGGAATGAAGCTGTATTGAAGCCTGTAGCAGAGCCGGGTAAAATGGAACTGCAGCTGGAACATGAACATGAGGCGGAAGGAACATCAGAACCTTGGATTGACGAGGCGATTCAGCTGTTTGGGGAAGACCTTGTTGTCATAAAAGAGTAAGAGTATCGCTATTAACGCCAGGTGCGTATATGAAGGAGAGATGATGTATGAATAATATGAACCAAATGATGAAACAGGTTAAAAAAATGCAAGAACAAATGTTGAAAGCGCAAGAGGAACTGGGAAGCAAGATGATTGAAGGAACATCAGGTGGCGGTGTAGTTACCGTTCAAGTTAACGGTCACAAAAAATTGCTGTCGATTCAAATCAAACCTGAAGCCGTAGATCCGGAAGACGTTGAAATGCTGCAAGATCTCGTTATTACTGCTGTCAACGATGCACTGACCAAGGCAGAAGATCTTGCGAACAACGATATGGGCAAATTTACCGGAGGCATGAAAATCCCTGGTTTGTTCTAATCTGCCTTCGACAAAAGAGATATCCAAAGGAGATTCGCCAACGTGTATTATCCCGAACCGCTCGCCAAACTCATAGATGCATTTACACGTTTGCCTGGAGTCGGTCCTAAGACAGCCGCCCGGCTGGCTTTTCATGTCCTGAACATGAAGGAAGATGATGTCATCGATTTTGCCAAAGCGCTTGTCAGTGTGAAGCGTAATCTTCACTACTGCTCGGTCTGCTGCAATATCACAGACACGGATCCTTGCCGCATCTGCCAGGACAAGAGCCGTGATCCGTCTGTAATTTGTGTGGTGCAGGATTCCAAAGATCTTGTGGCTATCGAACGTACGAAGGAGTTTGACGGGTATTACCATGTACTTCAGGGGGCAATATCCCCTATGGAGGGTATAGGTCCTGATGACATCCGTCTTAAAGAATTGCTGAACCGTCTTAGTGATGAGCGGGTAAAAGAACTGATTATGGCGACTAACCCGAACATAGAGGGCGAGGCTACGGCTATGTATATTTCCCGGCTAACCCGTCCATTTGATATTAAAATCACTCGGATTGCCCATGGATTGCCTGTTGGGGGCGATCTTGAGTATGCAGATGAAGTTACGTTGTCCAAAGCGCTGGAAGGCCGACGGGAGCTGTTTTGATCACATATTCTTATGTTTTGACAGAGAGGCCCTTTGGGGCTTCTTTTTTTATGCCATCTTAAGTGAAGTGATCATTTTGGTTCTAAGTTTGTCCTCTCCTTGATATGAATGTGAATAGTGATACGGCAGCCGTTGAACTCATTCTGAAGGGGGCTTGGATTATGAGCTGGTGGAGTAAGGGGCGCTGGAGCAGAGCTAAAGGACTTCATCTGGAGAATGATGAGAATTGGAAAGTATTTTTGGAGGTGCGTAAAGCGCAGTCTGAGTGGGAGAGAGCATGCCTGATGTTTGATGAAGCCAGAGGTCAGGATCAGATTGACTATGCTATATACATCTTGGAGGCGGCAGAACGAAAGTATCAGATCCACTTGAGGCATGCCAAGCTTTTGGGGCTGAACCGTATCCAATTGCAGATGGATGAACGTCATTAAAGCGTTGATAATAAGGAGGAGATTGGTATGAGATTGCTGGCAATGGGCGTGCTAGTTATTTCAGCGGTGTTGCTTCTGTTCATAGTTCTTCGAAAAAGATTAGGCTGGCGATGGATTAGTGTGTTTGGAACTCACCTTGTACTAGCGGCACTGGGCTTATATGTAGTCAATTTCTCCGGATTAATCAGCGGGGTGTATATTCCGTTGAATCCGGTGACGATAGGAGCAGTAACTGTTCTGGGGCTGCCAGGGCTTATCATGCTACTTGGAATAAAAATAACATTGTTTTAAGGGTTGACGTGGGTTTGCAAAATGTGATACATTAAGTTTCGGCCCTTTGGACAAGCTATTCTCGAATAACTTGTGAATTGGATAAGCGAAAAAGAAATTTTAAAAAACGCTTGACTAAAACAAGGACGCCGTGATATATTATAAAGGTCGCTGCTGACAAGCGGCGGTCACGAAAAAGAGACATTGATCTTTGAAAACTGAACAACG
>NZ_JBGJZO010000029.1:0-45522 GCF_042610485.1 Paenibacillus oryziterrae
ATTATCCGGTATTAGCTACCGTTTCCGGTAGTTATCCCAGTCTGAAGGGCAGGTTGCCTACGTGTTACTCACCCGTCCGCCGCTATCCTACTTTGAAAGCAAGCTTCCAAAGTAAAACCGCTCGACTTGCATGTATTAGGCATGCCGCCAGCGTTCGTCCTGAGCCAGGATCAAACTCTCCAAATTGGTATTTAGAAAGAGCGATAGCTCATTTTGAAACATCTGACGAGGATTATTCATTCTCTATTTTGGATTTTACTTTCGTAAAATCCCACTCACTCGTTGTTCAGTTTTCAAAGATCAAGTTCTCGTTGTCGGCGATTATCTCGTCACCAGCAACTCTTATAATATATCACATCCAGCCGTTCAATGCAAGCTCTTTTTTTCAAGTTTCTTTCGAGCGAAGCATCCGTATTTCTTGGCCGGAATAAGAATATACCATGTATTCAGATCTTGTGCAAGCTTTTTTTGAAAATTGTTTCTCGTTGTATTAATAAAACTCACCCAACCCCTTTTTTGCACAATAACAGGGATGAGTGAGTTCTATTTAGCTAAAGCTTCATTCGATTTAAGAAATGATTTCCTGAATAAACAGTTCACGCTCTAGCGCCAGGTTCACTATAGTGCCCCCTGCCTGAACCATAGGGCGTGTTGGATTACTCCGGTCAGTAAAGATGATTTCTCCTGAACGGCCATCACTCAGACGAATCTTAGTTCCATTATACAGCTCAGTCGTCTTCTGAATGAAGGTCTGCACGATTACAGGATCCAGCTTACCAAAGCTTTCTTTCAAAATTTGCTCTAAGACCAAATAAGGGGATTGCGCTTTTCTGTAGCTTTTTTCACGAGTCATCGCATGGTAAATATCGGCGACCGCTACAATTTTGGCATATACATGGATCTGGGTTCCTTCGAGGCGAAGCGGATATCCAGAACCGTCTATTTTTTCATGATGCTGCAGAGCAGCTAATCGCACACCTTCGTTTATGGCAGTTACATTACGCAGCATTTGATAACCGTTGGTGGTATGCTTACGTACTTCCTCTTTTTCTTCTGGGCTTAACGGCTGCGCTTTTTGCAGAATTGCTGGATCCACTTTGGCATTTCCGATATCATGCAGCAGTCCGGCAAAGGCCGCCTGCATCCAGTCCTTCTGCGGATAGTTACACCACTGGGCGATCTTATACGATGTTAGTGAGGATAACACTGCATTGTGATAATTGTAATCCTGCTCATTGAACATCCGGGGCACAAACTTCAGGACATGATAATCCTTTATATGTGCAATCATAGCTTCGAGCTGGCTGCGGAGTTCATAAATCGGCAGAGTCATAGCTGTAATGGACCGGTAACTGCTCTTAATCAGTCCCAGCATCTTGTCATACTCATCATGTAGGGGAGAATTACTGATCTGGCTTGCAGCTCCGCCTTTTACAGAAACCGTCTTAGCCGGTATCTTGGAAGCATCTGCTTTGTTCTCTCCTTCATTGCCCTCAACTTCTATTTGCTCAATCATAAAAGCCTGAAGTATCTCCATATCACGCGGAAGTATTACTTTTCCCTTGCTGAATAACGTACCTCCGAGAGGTGTAGTTACGTCTTTAGTTATTTTGAAACCCGGTTTTACATCCGCAACGGATATATTCACTATAGCTCAACCCCTTTACTTCATTAAGGCCAGTCCAGATAACGCTCATATACTTAATTATAGTATGGATAAATACATGCTACTAGTATAGATCGGAGCTAATCTTAAATTTACTTTGATTTTATTAAAAAAAGCACAGGTATCCCGAAGGAATCCCGTGCTCTTTATAGTTAATCTTATTCCTGAGCGTCGTTCTCATCATCAGCAGTCAATTCAGCTTGCGCTTCATTTTCTTCTAATGACACGTCTGCAACCTCTACTGTTTCTTCGCCCAACTCATTCTCGGACAATTCTTCTTCTTCCTTATCAGCACGGCAAAGAGTTGCTACCGCATCATCCTCACGGATATTAATCAGCTTAACACCCTGTGCGTAACGTCCCATAGTGGAGATTCCATCCATGCTTGTACGGATCAGGGTACCGCTGGTTGTGATAATCATCAAATCTTCATCGTTTTTGACGACCTTAAGACCTACTACCGGTCCATTCTTCTCTGTTAGATTAATCGTCTTAATTCCTTTACCTCCACGGGTTTGGGAACGATAGTCAGCAGCCGGTGTCCGTTTACCGTAACCTTTGCTGGTAACGATCAGAACCTCCAGTTCCTTATCCACACAGTCCATACCAATGACATGGTCATTGCTGTCGAGTGTAATCCCCTTAACACCAGTTGCGCTGCGGCCCATGGATCTTACATCATTCTCGGAGAAAGTAATCGACATTCCCCGTGCCGTACCGATAATCAAGTTCTGCTCTCCATCTGTTAGCTTAACCTCGATCAGAGAATCCTCTTCACGAAGATTAATCGCAATCAGTCCGCCCTTACGGATATTGTTGTAATCCCCAAGTGGGGTCTTCTTAACAATACCTTCACGGGTAGCGAAGAAAAGATACTTATCACTATCGGCTTCTTCTACCTGGATTACTGCACTGATCTTCTCGCCCTGCTCGATCTGCAACAGATTGATGATAGGCGTTCCGCGTGCAGTCCGTCCAAGTTCAGGAATTTCATAGGCCTTGATCCGGTAGACCTTGCCCTTATCTGTGAAGAACATCAGGTAATTATGGGAGTTACTCACAAAGAGATGCTCCACAAAATCCTCGTCCTTCGTATCCATCCCGATTACACCGCGTCCACCGCGCTTCTGGCTACGGTAAGTATTCACTGGCAGGCGTTTGATGTAACCCGTATGTGTAATGGTAACAACAACCTCTTCACGTGGAATAAGGTCCTCGTCCAGGATGCTCTCTTCACCTACAGTAATCTCTGTACGGCGATCATCCGCATATTTCTCGCGCAGCTCCTGAAGCTCAGTACTAATGATTTCAAGCACAAGAGATTCATTAGCAAGGATGGCGCGGTATTCTGCGATTTTAGCGAGCAGCTCGTTATATTCATTTTCAATCTTTTCCCGTTCCAGACCGGTCAGGCGCTGCATCCGCATGTCGAGGATCGCCTGTGCCTGCTCAACCGAAAGGCTGAACGTATTCATTAAGCCTTCACGGGCGATATCCGTTGTACGGGATGCACGAATGAGGGCGATAACTTCATCCAGATGATCCAGCGCGATACGCAGACCTTCCAGAATATGTGCACGGGCTTCCGCCTTCTTAAGATCAAACTCAGTCCGGCGTCGGATAACCTCCATTTGATGCTGCAGATAGTGATACAGCACATCGCGCAGGTTAAGCACCTTTGGCTCATTTTTCACAATGGCAAGCATGTTGATCCCGAATGTGGACTGCATCGAAGTATGCTTGTACAGGTTATTCAAGACAACATTGGGATTCACATCCCGGCGCATTTCAATCACGACACGCATACCATTGCGATCGGATTCATCGCGAAGATCCGTGATGCCGTCAATTCTCTTTTCACGCACAAGTTCGGCGATCTTCTCGACCAGACGGGCTTTGTTTACTTGGTACGGCAGTTCTTGGACAATAATCCGGGCTTTTCCGTTATTTTCCTCAATGACAGCTTTGGCGCGCATGGTAACGGAGCCGCGACCTGTATTATAAGCCTGACGAATGCCTTCTCGGCCTAAAATATAACCGGATGTAGGAAAGTCAGGACCTTGAATGTATTCCATAAGTTCCATAGGTGTAATATCAGGGTTCTTGATCATTGCTTGTACACCATCAATAACCTCACCCAAATTATGCGGTGGGATATTGGTTGCCATACCGACGGCAATACCCGATACACCGTTAACTAGAAGATTCGGATAGCGCGACGGCAGTACAACCGGCTCGTTCTCTTCTCCGTCATAGTTCGGTTGGAAATCTACAGTCTCTTTATTTAGATCACGGAGCATTTCCATTGCGATCTTGGACAGACGGGCTTCCGTATACCGCATCGCCGCTGCCATGTCTCCATCCACAGAACCAAAGTTGCCGTGGCCGTCTACCAGCATGTACCGCATAGAGAAATCCTGTGCCATACGTACCATAGTCTCATATACAGCAGAATCGCCATGAGGATGATACTTACCGATAACTTCGCCGACAATTCTCGCTGACTTCTTATGTGGTTTATCCGGAGACATGCCAAGTTCGGACATCGCAAATAAAATACGCCGGTGAACTGGTTTTAAACCGTCCCGCACATCCGGCAAAGCCCGGCTTACAATGATGCTCATTGCGTAATCCATAAAGGAATCACGCATTTCCACACCAATGTCCCGGTCTTTAATTTGCGGGTTATTTTGTTCAGCCATGAGTTGCTGGACCTCCTTCAGTTAAGAAGAAACGGCTTGGCCATCCTGCTGGATGGTATCCGTCTCTCATAAAAACCGCTACCCTTTATTATATTACTTTCTCAAAAACTGCACAATTAAACATAGTATCTTTATATCGCCCTATTATAAATTCTTTTTGCCCGAGTAAGGGTATTTGCCCTTTCCGCACATGCCTCTGTTACATAGACTGTAGGGAAAGAATAACGGGCTTTGTTGCCAATGTCAGGAAGAGATTATCCTTTATAACCTTAGAACAGCCTGATCCCATATCATCTTATTATACCATTGTTTAGATTCCTTGTCCTGAAATTTCAGCATCGCGAAAGGGATGAATATGATGCGAATTCAAAGAGTCTCCAGTAAATGGGCCAAAACAAAAGCGATCCTGCGAAATCATTCCTTGTCAGCCTACATTCCAGATACCCGTAAATACGAATTTTCGGTCCTGAATGAAATGCTTGATCTGTATAATGTTGTCTACATCAAGCCGGACCGGGGTACTTACGGCAATGGTGTCATGCGGGCAGAGCAACGAACCGTCAATCTTACTCCCAGTCCACAGAATAACGATACAGAATCGGAAGAGAACAAAGAGAACGAAACAAAGCTGGTTTATATTCTGCGTCAGGGAAAAACTGCGGAAATATTCAACACTACCGGGGCACTGGACGAGGCTATAAAAAAGCTGATTAAGGATCGACCTTATTTGATACAAAAGGGAATAGAATTACTGCAGCACCATAATCGCCCTTTTGATCTACGTGTTCTTGTACAGAAAAATCCACTAGGCGCATGGGAAACTACCGGGATGCTCGGAAGGGTGGCGGCTCCCCATAAAATCGTCACTAATTATCATAACGGAGGTCGTATTAAGTCAGTAAAACCGTTGCTTTCAGAACATATGAATACAGCCAATACTACACTCACCATGAATCAGTTAAGAACATTAGGGATACAAATGGCCTGGCAGCTGGAGAGTGTTTATTCGGGGATTAAGGAAATCGGCCTGGACGTGGCCATTGATGAACATCATGATCTATGGGTGCTCGAGATTAACACTCTACCCTCCATTGTTATATTTAAGATATTCCCCGACAAGTCAATATACCGTAAGATCCACCGTTATGCTGCCTCATACGGCCGCGTGAAAAATTCCAGCGTAACTACTAAAGCTGTGTTTAAGAAAAGATCAAGATAAAACCCATATGGGGATAAAAAACCTCCGCTACTTCCCTTAAAGGAAAATAAACGGAGGTTCTTTATATCACTAAAATTTATACATCCAGGTTCTTTACCATTGTCGCATGTTCTTGGATAAAGTCACGACGAGGTTCAACATTATCCCCCATCAGTGTATCAAAGATGCTGTCTGCAAGAATCGCATCTTCAATCGTTACCTGCAGCATGGAACGGCTCTCTGGATCCATAGTGGTCTCCCAGAGCTGCGTTGCATTCATCTCGCCTAGACCTTTATAGCGCTGGACGTTTACTTTCACATTCTCGCCAAAGGAAGCAATGATCTCATCACGTTCCTTCTCCGTATTAGCATAACGGACGATCTTGTTGCGCTCCACTTTGAACAGCGGCGGCTGGGCAATATAGATATATCCGGCGTCAACCAGCTTGCGCATGTAGCGGTAGAAGAAGGTCAGAAGCAGTGTACGGATATGGGCTCCATCCACGTCGGCATCCGTCATGATGACAACCTTGTGGTAACGTGCCTTAGCCAGATCAAAATCATCACTGATGCTGGTACCAAGCGCTGTGATGATTGCCCGAATTTCAGCATTGCCCAAAATCCGGTCCAGACGTGCTTTCTCAACGTTCAGGATTTTACCGCGCAGCGGCAAAATGGCCTGGAAATGCCGGTCACGGCCCTGCTTGGCTGAACCGCCCGCAGAGTCACCCTCTACGATGAACAGCTCACTGATCGAAGCGTCCTTAGAAGAACAGTCCGCCAGCTTACCCGGCAGTGCACTGACTTCAAGCGCACTCTTCCGGCGGGTCAATTCACGCGCTTTGCGTGCGGCTTCACGAGCCCGTGAAGCTTGCAGCGATTTATCCAGAATCTTACGGGACACCGCAGGATTCTCTTCCAGGAATTCCTGCAGCTTCTCACCGAACAAGGATTCCACGATACCGCGGACTTCACTGTTACCAAGCTTGGTTTTAGTTTGGCCTTCGAACTGCGGTTCAGGAATTTTAACGGAGATAATCGCCGTCAATCCTTCACGTACATCGTCACCCGTCAGGTTCGAACTGCTGTCTTTAATAACACCCGTCTTGCGGGCATAGTCATTAATGATCCGTGTCAAAGCACTTTTAAAGCCGGATTCGTGGGTTCCGCCCTCATGGGTATTAATATTATTCGCAAAAGAATAAATATTCTCTGTATAGGAGTCATTGTATTGGAGAGCTACCTCAACCTGAATCATATCCCGTGCACCTTCCACGTAGATCGGATCCTCGTTAAGCGCTTCTTTTTTCTCGTTCAGGTATTTCACGTACTCAACAATACCACCGTCATATTTAAACGTATTGCTTACACCGGTCCGCTCATCCTGAAGCACAAGCTCAATGCCCTTGTTAAGAAAAGCAAGCTCGCGGATACGGGTTAGCAGTGTGGTGTAGTCGAATACCGTTGTTTCAGTGAAAATCTCCGGATCCGGAAGAAAAGTTGTAATGGTGCCTGTCTCGTCCGTATCTCCGACAATACGAATATCATACTGCGGTACACCGCGCTTGTACTCCTGCTGATACACATGTCCATCACGTTTAACATTAACAAGAACCATTTCAGACAAGGCGTTCACGACAGAAATACCTACACCGTGCAGACCGCCGGATACTTTATATCCGCCGCCGCCGAATTTACCGCCAGCATGCAGGACAGTCATAACGACTTCAAGCGTAGATTTCTTAAGCTTCACATTCTCGCCGACAGGAATACCGCGTCCATTATCAACGACCGTAATACTATTATTTTCATGAATCGTTACTACTATGCGATTGCAATAGCCGGCCAGCGCTTCATCAATACTATTATCGACAACTTCCCACACCAAATGATGCAGACCTTTGGCACTGGTAGAGCCGATATACATGCCAGGACGTTTCCGGACCGCTTCCAGCCCTTCCAAGACCTGAATCTGGCTCTCATCATATGTCGGTTGATTCATTGACATGCCTTCACCTACTTCTTTCAAATTATCTCATTGTTTGCTGCGACATTATATTTCTAATAATATCTTGGCTCGTTTTTTGAGAGTGGAGGAGGAAATGGGGGAGTAATACACGATGTTTTTGGTAACCACAATTGATTTCGCTTCCTCATCGCCGATCCGCTCCAGCTTGCTGCTCAGCTCGGCTTGAGTAACGAATTGTTTGGACACTTTGGAGGATTTCTCAATCGAAATATCAAAGATAGCAATCAATTCCGAAGATCGTATAATCTTCTCTCCGCCCAAATGAATGTACATGCCTTTCCTCCGCTCTAGTTAAACATCCACGGTTCCATTGTGGACATGATATAAATGCGCACCTTTTAATTTATCAGCTTTCAGAGTTTCAATCCCTGTAGCTGTTATGAATGTCTGCACCTTGCTCTGAAATGTTTCGATCAGTTGAGTTTGGCGGTATGGATCAAGCTCTGATAATACATCATCGAGCAGCAGAACGGGATATTCTCCAATTTCCTCGTGGATCAACTCAATTTCAGCCAGCTTAAGGGACAAGGCTGTGGTGCGCTGTTGACCCTGTGACCCATAGACCTGGGCCTCTCTCCCATTGATAAAAAAGGACAGGTCATCCCGATGAGGACCCGTCAGCGTCATACCACGCCGTATTTCCTGTTCTCTTGTTTGTGATAACTTTAACATAAAACTGTTTAATAAGACAGTCTCATCTTCCTCATCCCTCTCACCAAAAGAGGGAACGTAGAGCAATTTCAGCTCTTCTCCACCGTTTGTAATTCCCCGGTGGATGCTCTCCGCCCACACCTGCAACTTCTTTATGAATTGTTTCCTTTTTTTGACGATTTTAACACCATGCTCTACGAGTTGGGCATCCCAGATGTCGAGCATGTCTTTAGCTGCGGTATCTTTACCCCATAGCTGCTTGAGCAGATTCCCCCGCTGGAGAAGAATTTTCTGGTACTGCTGCAGATGAAATAAATAACTGGGCTGAACCTGGCCTATCTCCATGTCAAGGAACCTCCGGCGGATGCCGGGGGTTCCTTTGACAATTTCCAGATCCTCAGGTGCGAACATGACCACATTCAGCGATCCGACAAATTCACTTAAGCGGCGCTGCTCCAGACCATTAATCCTTGCCTTTTTACCCTGTGCCGATAGGGTCAGTTCCAGCTTTAGATCGCCGTACTTCCGTTCCACTTCAGCCACAATTTGGGCACTTCCTTGAGGAGCCTCAAAAGAAATCAGCTCCCGGTCCTTCGATGTCCGGTGGCTTTTGGTCATTGCCAACACAAACAAAGCCTCCATGAGGTTGGTTTTGCCTTGAGCATTCTGACCCAAAATCAGATTTACGTCGCCGAGGTTCTCCAGACGCAGCAGCCCGTAATTACGATAATGCTGCAGGCCGACATTTTTAACAAACACGTAAAGGTTCCTCCTGACGGGATTTAAACCTGAATCTACTCTTTTACTCCGCCGCCGATGACTTCGAAAGAACCGGCATCTTGAACTTCGATTTGATCACCGGGATACAGCTTTCTACCGCGCCGTTCCTCTTTCTCGCCATTAACCAACACATAACCTTCCTGCAGCAACGCTTTCGCCATCCCGCCTGTGGATACACAGTCAGACAGCTTCAAAAATTGGTCAAGCTTAATATATTCACTGTGGATAACAATTGATTTCATGTTTTTTTATCCTTTCACCCACTTATCCACAGACCGTGGAGCGGGTTCTTAATTAGTTGTCCGGTAAGGCAAAATAACATACATGCTGCGGCTGTCATCCAGCGGTTTTAAGATGATTGGGCTCATCATTCCTGTAAATGCAATCACCAGCTGCTCGCTGTCGATGACCTTCAATACATCAAGCATATACTTGGAGTTGAATGAAATTTTGAGCGGTTCACCGTTGAAATTGATCACTTCGAGCTCTTCACGCACTTTTCCGAGCTCCGATGAACTTGATGAAATCTCGATGCCCCCGTTGTCGAGAGTCTGCAAGCGCACGATATTCGTTTTTTCCTCTCGGGACAACAAATAAGCTCGATCAATCGATTCACTTAA
Organism: Paenibacillus oryziterrae; assembly: GCF_042610485.1. Lineage (NCBI taxonomy): Bacteria > Bacillati > Bacillota > Bacilli > Caryophanales > Paenibacillaceae > Paenibacillus > Paenibacillus oryziterrae. The sequence continues at coordinate 9,647 of NZ_JBGJZO010000029.1, forward strand.
TTTTTTTGTGTCGAGTGTTAGTTCTGTTTTGTAGGAAGTCGGAATAATTCTAGAAGTATCCGGATAGATTCCATCCAAAATTCTTGTGTAGAACAACACTTTGTCGATTTTGAACAACACCTGGTTATCGGCAACAACAATATCTACGAGCATATTTTGGTCAGGGATAATTTTACTTAATTCATTAAGTGTTTTGCCGGCAATAACAATATTTCCGAAACGGACATTCTCCGTACCTTCAAGTCCTGCAGCCCGGGTGGCCAGACGGTGGCGGTCGGTCGCAGTAAATTTAAACTCACCATCTGCCAGATTCCAGAGGATCCCGGTCAGAATTGGCGTCGTTTCTTGAGTGGAAATGGAGAATGCGGTTTGTTTGATCATATTTTTTAGCAGATCGCCTGGCAGGGAGATCACTTCGTTCTCTTCAATGCTTGGGAGAACAGGAAATTCCTCTGGATCAAGGCCCACGATCTGAATTTCAGTGGCTCCGGAAGAAATGTAGGTTTGAAAGCCTTCTTTAACTTCCATATGAATTTCTTTGGAGGGCAGCTTCTTAATGATTTCAACGAAGAACTTGGCCGGTAGAACGACACTGCCCGGCTGCTCCACCTTCACGATAGTATGGCTGTCATCTTCCGCAGGGATAAAGGATTGAATGGAAATATCCGTATCACTTGCGGTCAGTGTGATTCCCTGATGACTAACCTCCAGCTTAATACCCGTAAGAATTGGAATTGTAGTTCTGCTGGATATTGCCTTGGATACATGTTGAATGGATTCGTTAAGTTCATTTTTAAGAATGCTGATTTTCATAACTTCACTCCTAGCGGAAAAATTGGACGAACGGTGTTTGGGATCATCTTTGCAGCTGCTAATAGATGATGAATTATTATAAATCTTTATAGTATTAGTAGTAGGGGCACTGAATATGTGGATAACCCATCGAACCGCATAAAATTAAGCCTATCCACATGTGTATAGATTGTGCATAGGCCCTTTGCCTTCTGTTAAGAAGGATTTTTAATTTTTTCGGAAAGATTATTAACCACTTTGTACAATTCCTGATCGGTTTTTAGCGATTGGGTTATTTTGTCGTGCGCATGAATAACGGTTGTATGGTCACGCCCACCAAAAGCTTCGCCAATCTTAGGCAAAGAATAGTCGGTTAGCTCCCTGGATAGATACATCGCGATCTGACGCGGAAATGCAACAGCCTTGGTCCGTTTGCGGGCTTTGAAATCCTCAAGTCGCAGGTTGTAATACTCTCCGACTTTAGCCTGGATGTCACTGATCGTAATCATCTTCGGACGGCTGGAAGGAATAATATCCTTTAGTGCCTCGGCCGCGAGATGTGTTGTGACGTCCTGGTTGGTCAATGAAGAGTAGGCAACAACCCGGATGAGGGCTCCTTCAAGCTCCCGGATGTTGGTATCGATCTGATTGGCGATATACATCATCGCTTCATTCGGAATATCCAGGTTCTCTGCCTTGGCCTTCTTGCGCAGAATCGCAATACGCGTCTCCAGATCCGGCGGCTGAATATCTGTGATCAGTCCCCATTCGAAGCGGGAGCGCAGCCGTTCCTCCAGTGTAGGAATCTCCTTCGGCGGACGGTCACTTGATATGATAATCTGCTTCCGTTCCTCATGCAGCGCATTAAAGGTGTGGAAAAATTCCTCTTGGGTCGACTCTTTGCCGGCCAGAAATTGAATATCATCAATAAGAAGAATGTCCACGTTACGGTATTTGTTGCGGAAGCTCTCCCCGCGGTTATCACGGATAGAATTAATAAATTCGTTCGTGAATTTCTCGGAAGAAATATAAATAACCTTATTGCTGGGATTATGCTCCAGAACATAATGGCCGATGGCATGCATTAGATGGGTCTTGCCCAGTCCAACACCCCCGTAGAGGAAAAGGGGATTATAGGCTTTGGCCGGCGCTTCCGCAACAGCAAGAGATGCTGCATGCGCGAAACGGTTACCGGAACCGATAACGAATGTGTCAAACGTGTATTTGGGATTGAGCAAATGCGTCTGTGCTTCTTCACGCGATACGGCGGGTTGAGGGGCAGAGAGCTGCACTATGGGCTCCGAGGGCTTACTTTCTTCAATAACAAATTTGACGTCAACCTGTTGTCCGGTGACTTCGAAAACCGTAGCACCTACCAGTTTGGTGTAACGGCTTTCGAGCCATTCCACGGCAAACGTTGTAGGAGCTGATATTATGAGAACCTGTGTGCCGAAAGACAAAGCTTTCGTTGCCTTAAACCAGGTATCAAAGCTCGGTTTGCTTAATTTGGTTTGAATAATTGATAAAATTTGCTGCCATAATTCGGAAGTATGGCTGTCCACAGACTGTCACTCCTTTAAATCTTCCAAATGTGGCATCAGCCATGAAGTGGAAATGTCGAAGAAAATAAGTTGATGAAGAACTTTATCCCCAAAACGCAGGATATGGAGACAAAAAAATATGGATAAATTTGAATTGTTCACAACGTTATCCACAAGCTGTTGATAAAATAGAGAACAAACAAATCTATTCACATCCAAAAGTAATACCATCATAGCAAAACAACCCCTGTTTTTCAATGATCGCAGTTAATTTATCCACAAATTCAATCACTTGTGTATAAAAACTAAGAACAACACTACATATTGTTGATAATATGTTCATGATCCGACAGCAGACGCCAAGAAATCGTAAATTTTATACACAGGTTGTGCTCATTAGTGGAAAGTCGACGATTTTTTTAATAACAGGTGGATATTTGGTTCCAGCTGTGGATTATTTTTTTGCTGAAGCGGCATGTGGATTGTGGATCAAACATGGATCGATGATAAGAGGGGAAGAGCTGCCTTGTGGCTTGACTTTATCGGCAATTATGTGTTTAAATATATAAAGGTGTTTTCTGTGGTGGATTGTCTCCAAAAAAAGAGTTTTTGAACCTGTAGATACTGTCCCTACTAAAGGACGGCTTAGCCGTTTTTGCCTATAACGACAGTAATTAGTTCCTGTAAGGGAGGTGCAATACATGAGACCGACGTTCAAACCGAATGTTAGCAAGCGCAAGAAGGTGCATGGGTTCCGCGCAAGAATGAGCACAAAGAACGGCCGCAAAGTTCTGGCAGCCCGCCGCCTGAAAGGCAGAAAAGTTTTGAGTGCGTAACTAAAGCCACCAGAGACCACTGCGGTGGTCTTTTTTAAAATATAAGAAGAAATAAGTTCATCTTATCCATTTTCTTATATTACTCAGGAAACGGACGTCATCCTTCAAAAGGATGGCGTAGCCGTTTCTTCTTGTTGTCGAATATGAGGAAAAGATTCCCCGCAGAGTTTGGTTTACGCTCCCAGCGTTTGCGCCACTTTGTGGGGTATTTCATTATATTAGCCGTTTATGCCTGCTCAAGAATGACGATACTATATATGTAGGAAAATTCCGGACAGGTTCTTACGCCGTACTTTAAATAAGGAGATTCTCGTGCAAAAAAGACTGCGATTGCGAAACCGCGCTGACTTTAGCCGCGTATACCGCCATGGGAAATCATTTGCGAATCATCAGTTTGTGGTGTATTGGTTCGGCAGAAAAGAGGTGGAGCGGTTCCGGCTGGGCGTGTCTGTCAGCAAAAAGGTGGGAAATGCCGTAGTCCGCAACCGGATGAGACGTCTGGTGAAGGAAATTGTCCGTCATCATGAGAGTGAAATTGTCTGTGGGCTGGATATGGTGTTTATAGTAAGGAAAGGAGCTCTTCAAATGGAATACGCGGAGCTCGAAAAAAGTGTGCTGCATGTGCTGCGCAAAGCCAAGCTGTTAAAGGCTTCCCGTAAATAAGGAGGACCCTTTCGAGGCTTGTTTATTTGTATTCATAATTATGGTATGATTTACGATGCAATGGAATGTTTATGAGAGGGGTTTTGAAGTGTCTCTATTGAAGAGTAGACGGGGAAAATGGTTCCTTGTCATTGCTGTGCTGTTGTTATCGTTAGCTGTATTGTCGGGATGCTCGTCTAATACCGCAGTAACGCACACAACGGAGGATTTGAAGACCGGGAGCTTTTGGCAGAGTAATGTAGTTTATTATTTCGCCATAGCGCTTGATACGTTCGCCGAGTGGTTTAAAGGACAATATGGATTAGCCGTACTTGTGATGGTTATTATTGTCCGCACGCTGATTTTGCCGCTTACTATGAAGCAAGTGAAGAGCTCACGTGCGATGCAGGCCATCCAGCCGGAAATCCAAAAAATCCAGAAAAAATATAAAGATACGCCGGAAAAGGTTCAACAGGAAACGATGCGTTTGTTCCAGGAGAACAAGGTTAATCCTATGGCCGGCTGTCTGCCGCTGATCGTGCAAATGCCGATTTTTATCGCTCTGTATAATTCGATTTACTATAATCCAGATCTTAGGGAGCACACCTTCCTATGGTTACAGCTTGGCGAACCGGATAAATTGTTTATCCTTCCCGCGCTGGCAGCAATAACTACATTCCTGCAAACCCGGATGATGACAAAGATGAATCCGATGCAGCAGCAGGGCCCTATGCAATTCATGATGATGATCTATCCTGTTCTGATCTTCGTTATGTCTTACAATTTCCCATCCGCTCTTCCGCTGTACTGGTTCTATAGTAACTTGTACACCATTATTCAAAACTACTTTTTATACCGCAATAACGATAAAACCCAATTGGCTGTCGCAGGTGCCGGAAACAGCAAAGAGGTTAATCTTGTGAAGAGCAAGAAAACCACTTCTGGCGGCAACAGCGGCAAGGCATCGAAGGAGGCCAAAAAGTCAAAATGAGCACAGCCGTCGCGACAGGGAAAACCATTGAAGAAGCTGTAGAACGTGGACTCACCAAGCTAGGTGTAAGCAAAGACCGTGTAACGGTCAACGTACTGGAACAGCCGTCAAAAGGATTCCTGGGATTAATCGGTGTGAAGGCAGCAAAGGTTGAACTGACCTTGCTTCCAGAATTCACACCGGTAATAGCGGCGAGTTCTCCGTCACTGCCTCAAACGTCAGCGAGAGAGAGCAATAAAGAGGCTATCGGCGGTTTACCGCGGCATGATTCCGGACATCCGGCAGAGGAAGCTTATCAGGAGGCCATCACTTTTTTAGTGGATGTGGCCAAAAGTATGGGACTTATAGTAGAAGTAGAAATTGTCCATACCAAGGAAATAACGACTCTGCAAATATCGGGTCCGGATCTGGGCCTGCTCATTGGCAGAAGAGGACAGACGTTGGATGCACTGCAATATTTGGCTAATATCGTTGCCAACCGTTATTCAGACAGTTTCATCCGGCTAGTGCTTGATGCAGAGAATTTTCGGGAACGGCGGAAAAAGACACTTGAGGAGCTGGCCGATCGTTTAGCCGGACGTGTTGTTCGAACCCGCAAAGAGGTTGTGCTTGAACCTATGTCTCCGCAGGAGCGGAAGATTATTCACTCTAGGCTGCAGGATCACCGCTATGTGAATACCCTCAGCAAGGGTGAAGACCCTAACCGCCGAGTTGTCATAACTTTGAAGTAAGACTATAAATGCCGCAATGACTCCTTGTCCAATGTAAGGGGTCATTGTTTTTTTACGAGAAACGTGTACCGTCCTTTTAAGGCCGGCAAAACCGTTTCTTCTTAATAAAAGGAGTGAAGATGTCATGCTTAGCGATACCATCGCTGCCGTATCAACGGCGATAGGCGAAGGAGGGATTGCAATTATCCGGGTGAGCGGTCCGGAGGCTGTTACCGAGGTAGCTCCACTGTTCCGCAGCCGGGTCGCGCTGAATGAGGCGGAATCCCACACGGTGCATTATGGGCATATTGTTGATCCGGGTAGCAGCGAGAATATTGAAGAAGTGCTGGTTACTGTGATGCGGGCACCGCGTTCGTTCACTACGGAGAATGTCGTTGAAATTAGTACGCATGGCGGTGTCATTTCGGTACGAAGAGTAATGGATCTGCTGCTGCAGCAGAACATTCGTCTGGCGGAACCCGGAGAATTTACTAAAAGGGCCTTTTTGAACGGACGGATTGATTTGTCTCAAGCTGAGGCTGTTATTGACTTGATCCGATCTAAGTCTGACCGTGCTTTCTCGGTAGCACTTAAGCAAGTGAGTGGGTCGCTGTCTCAGCGTATCCAAGCGCTGCGGCATACATTAATTGAAACATTAGCTCATATTGAAGTGAATATTGATTACCCTGAACATGATGTTGAATCCCTCACCGCAGATTTTATCAAATCCAAAAGCACTGAAGTTATGGATGGCATAACTAAACTGCTTAAAACCGCCAGCGAAGGTAAGATTCTTCGTGAAGGTATTACCACTGCAATTGTCGGCCGGCCGAATGTAGGCAAATCTTCGCTGCTGAACGCCTTAGCCCGTGAGAATAAAGCGATCGTAACTGATATACCTGGTACAACACGTGATGTTATTGAAGAATATGTAACGATTAATAATATTCCGCTTAAGCTTTTGGATACGGCTGGCATCCGGGAAACGATGGATGTGGTAGAGAAAATCGGAGTGGAGCGGTCTAAGATAGCTGTGAATGAAGCTGATCTAATTCTGCTGGTACTGAATGCGAATGAACCGCTGCATGAAGATGAATTGGCACTAATGGAACAATTGGGTGGTAGACAAGCCCTAGTCATCATGAATAAAATGGACTTACCGTCCCGGATTGATCAGGAGGTACTTCTGCGTTACTTTGAACCCTCAAGCATTGTTCCAATGTCTGTTCTTGAAGAGGAAGGTCTGGATAAACTGGAAGAAGCCATTTCGGCACTCTTTTTCGGCGGGAAGCTGGAATCGGGTGACTTGACATATGTCAGTAATGTACGGCACATTGCTCTGCTCAAAAAAGCATACCGTTCATTGCAGGATGCTTATGAAGCTGCAGATCAGCTGATACCGATCGATATGATTCAGATCGATGTTCGTTTAGCCTGGGAGCAGCTTGGTGAAATTGTGGGCGATACGGCTGCCGATTCATTGCTGGATCAGATTTTTTCGCAATTTTGTTTGGGGAAATAAAGATCTATCTTTACATGGCAAGAGTTGAGGGTAACTACGAGGAATTTGGACTTTCGGCCGCTGTTGTCCCCAGATGTCTTTATTAATAACCGTTTTATTCGGTTGACATCCGGGGACAAAGGCGGACGCTACCGCTCCTACTGTTCCAATTTCCTCTTCGTTACTATTACTCTTTGAAGTATAAATACCGATCATTTTATATAGAAGAAGGAGGAAGAGATATGAGTTATGAAGGAGGCAACTACGACGTAATTGTCATCGGTGCGGGACATGCCGGTTGTGAAGCTGCCTTGGCAGCGGCACGGATGGGCTGCAGCACGCTGATGATTACGATCAACCTGGATATGGTTGCTTTTATGCCTTGCAATCCGTCTATTGGCGGACCTGCGAAAGGGCATGTCGTTCGTGAAATTGACGCCCTCGGCGGAGAAATGGGCCGTAATATAGATAAAACTTTTATTCAACTGCGTATGCTGAATACGGGCAAAGGACCTGCTGTTCATGCTCTGCGTGCACAAGCGGATAAGTATCTGTACCAGCATGCGATGAAAGAAACGATGGAGAAGACACCAAACCTTACTCTTCGTCAAGGCATGGTGGAAAGATTGATTGTGGAGGATGGACAATGTGCGGGTGTTATCACCAAAACCGGAACATCCTACCGCAGTAAGACCGTTATTTTGACCACAGGTACCTATTTGCGCGGTAAAGTGATTATGGGTGAACTGACCTATGAAAGTGGTCCCAATAATCAGCAGCCTTCCATCGGACTGGCCGATCATTTGCGTGAACTGGACTTTGAACTCGTACGTTTCAAAACAGGAACACCTCCGCGTGTTCACAAGGATTCGATTGACTTCAGTAAGACGGAGATTCAACCAGGGGACGATAAGGTTAAATTTTTCTCTTTTGAAACCAAGTCTTCTACAAATGAACAACTTCCATGCTGGTTGACCTATACCTCTGAAGTGACTCATCAGATTATTAATGATAATCTGCACCGTGCGCCGATGTTCACCGGTATTATTGAAGGAACAGGACCGCGGTATTGTCCTTCCATCGAAGACAAGGTTGTTCGTTTCAGTGATAAGTCACAGCACCAAATCTTCCTGGAGCCTGAAGGAAAAAACACATCGGAATACTATGTTCAAGGTCTGTCTACCAGCTTGCCAGAAGATGTGCAGATTGCCGTTCTTCGCTCCATTCCAGGACTGGAGAAGGTAGAAATGATGCGTAATGGATATGCTATTGAATACGATGCTATGGTTCCAACGCAGCTATGGCCTTCCCTTGAAACCAAACGCCTTCCGGGTCTGTTCACAGCTGGACAAATTAACGGAACGTCAGGTTACGAGGAAGCGGCAGGTCAAGGTGTTATTGCCGGTATTAATGCTGCCCGTAAAGTACAGGAGAAAGAGCCTGTTATTCTAGACCGTTCGCAAGGTTACATTGGCGTACTGATTGATGATCTGGTGACAAAAGGGACAAACGAGCCTTATCGTCTGCTTACTTCGCGTGCGGAATACCGTTTATTGCTCCGTCATGATAATGCGGATCTTCGTCTTACTCCTATCGGGTACGATATTGGACTGATTTCACAAGAGCGGTATGAGATGTTTTCCAATAAGAAGAACCGAGTGGATGAGGAGATAACACGACTTAAGGAGACTAAAGTCAAACCGAATGAAGTTAATACCGTACTTGAACAAATGGAGTCTGCTCCAATTGTAGATGGAAGCAATCTGCTGGTATTGATGCGTCGTCCTGAGATTGGTTATGACCTGGTGGAACAAATTTCACCTTCACCAGTAGAACTAGATGATGAAATGAAGGAACAGGTTGAAATTCAAATTAAGTATGCGGGATATATTGAGAAGCAACTGCAGCACGTTGAACGGTTGGAGAAAATGGAGAAGAAAAAACTTCCGGAAGATATCGATTATAGTGATGTTCATGGCCTGGCCATTGAAGCACGGCAAAAACTCACAAAGATCCGTCCACTTTCCATCGGTCAAGCTTCCCGAATCTCAGGAGTAACTCCAGCGGACATTTCAATTCTTCTTGTATACTTGGAACATTATAACCGGGTTACAGCGGCGAAAGGATAATCAATGGATCATACGGTTGAACAATTCAAACAGCGTCTGCAAGATCATGGAATCCTACTTCAATCTTCTCAACTAGAGCAGTTCGAGCGATATTTTCAGGAACTGGTAAGCTGGAATGAGAAAATGAACCTTACCGGAATTACAGAACGTGAGCAGGTATATACGAAGCATTTCTACGACTCCATATCTTTGGCCTTTCATCTGGATATGAACAATGTTAAGAAGCTGGCCGATATCGGATCAGGGGCAGGGTTTCCGGGAATTCCGCTTAAGATTTGTTTCCCTCACTTAAAGTTGACAATAGTCGATTCTTTGAATAAACGAATCTCCTTTCTCCAGCATGTATGCAATGAACTGAAGCTGGAGGGAGTGCAGCTCATCCATGGGCGTGCTGAGGATGTGGCCCGTCAGCCGGAACACCGTGATGCTTATGATTTGGTTACTGCGCGGGCAGTTGCCCGGCTGTCCCTTTTAAACGAATTTTGCTTGCCATTCACGGCTGTGAATGGGGTATTTGCTGCTATGAAGGGCAGTGATCCTTCAGAAGAGTTAAAGGAAGCGAAGTTTAGTCTTAAGGAATTACGGGGCAGACTGGATAAGGTGGAATCCTTTAGTCTTCCTGTTGACGAATCAGCTCGTCACATTGTATTAATTCATAAGACGGCTCCTACTCCGGGTAAATATCCGCGGAAAGCAGGTCTACCTGCCAAGACACCACTGGTGTAAATGTTTCACGTGAAACATTTATGAGGATTTTCGGAAAACATAAAAAGGGTACTCTTCTCATCAGCAGATGGAGAAGGGTGCCTTTTTTAATACTAAAGAATTGAGTTAAAACACATGTATTGGGAGATGCAAGCGTATTGAAGGAGAAAGAGTTGTTTATTATGTATGTATTAAGTGCGATAAGTTTTGCCTGGTGACAATTAGACATGAGAGATTATAAGTGTATATCTTTGGTATATTACCATGAAAGAGTTAAAGCAGGCAGGAAAAAATGGTCCTGATGAAGAATAGGATTATGAGTAGAAAAGTGATAGAATAATAGAGTCGGATTAATAACTGCAATGTGAAGAACCGGACTTGAAGAGCAATCCGGATAATCAATTGCAGGTTTATTGTTGTGTTCCGATGCTGTACGATATGCTTTTATCGGCATGAATGCCATGAAGATCGTACTATAACGAAATTAGGTGGTAATGAACGGAATGAAAGAACAATTCACCAAGCTATTTGGATTCACAGAGCGGAGCAGCGGAGAAGAAGTCAGACAAATCCCGGTTCAGGAGGTCGTCACTAGTCCATTCCAACCACGGACCATATTCGATGACGACAAGATAGATGAGCTTTGCCAGACGATCAAAACACACGGGGTTATTCAACCTATCGTTGTGCGCATACGTGATTCGCGGTATGAGATTATCGCCGGTGAACGTCGCTGGCGGGCGGTTACAAAACTGGGCTTGGAGACGATTCCAGCAATAATTCGTGAGTTTAACGACTCCCAGGCTGCTTCGATCGCTCTCATTGAGAATCTACAGCGCGAAGGTTTAACCTCCATAGAAGAAGCATATGCTTACCAGAAACTAATCGAGCTACATCAACTTACCCAAGAAAGTCTTGCGCAACGTCTGGGCAAAAGCCAATCAACTATCGCTAATAAGATACGGCTGCTCAATCTGCCTGAAGCGGTGAAGACTGCTTTGATGGAACGCAAAATCACCGAAAGACATGCCCGTTCTCTCTTATCGCTGGACAGTGAAGAAATGCAGTTGAAGGTTCTTGCTGAAATTATTGCCAAAGAATTGAACGTTAAGCAGACCGAAGTGCGAATCGCATTTTATAAAGAAGTTACCAAGAATAAGAAGGCAAAGCGAATTTCCTATACTAAAGACGTTCGTCTGGCACTAAATACGATCCGTCAATCCATTGATATGGTAACGGGCTCTGGCATGGAGATTAAAACCTCAGAAAATGACCGTGGGGATCATTATGAAATCGTAATTCAAATTCCAAAAAGATAAAATTGTTCTAAGCTGAAGGCGGCCCTGAGGTGATTGGCCGCCTTTTCTATCGTCACTCAGCGTATATTGTGGAAAACCCGCATCATGATACTACAGAAGATTGTCTAACTATTCGAGGTGAATTTAGTGTCCAAGATTATTGCCATAGCAAATCAAAAAGGCGGTGTCGGTAAAACAACGACTACTGTGAACCTGGGTGCCGGAATGGCAACCACGGGCAAACGAGTGCTGCTGGTTGATATCGATCCGCAAGGTAACACCACAAGCGGTGTTGGTATCAATAAAGCAGATGTAGCGAACTGTATTTATGACATCCTTATTAATGAAGTGAATCCCGCTGATGCTATTCTCGAAACGAATGTGGAAGGGCTACATATCATACCGGCAACGATTCAACTGGCTGGTGCAGAGATCGAGCTAGTATCCACTATTTCCAGAGAACTGCGTCTTAAAAAGGCTTTAAACCTGGTAAAAGGTAATTATGACTACATCTTAATTGATTGCCCGCCTTCACTAGGGATATTGACGATCAATTCACTGACAGCAGCGGATTCAGTTATTATTCCAATTCAATGTGAATATTACGCACTTGAAGGTTTGAGCCAGCTGTTAAATACAGTGCGGCTGGTGCAAAAAAATCTAAATCCCCATCTGATGATTGAAGGGGTATTGCTAACGATGCTGGATGCCCGTACTAACCTAGGGATTCAGGTAATCGAAGAAGTGAAGAAGTATTTTCAGGAAAAAGTATATAAGACTATTATTCCGCGCAATGTGCGGCTTAGCGAAGCGCCTTCGCACGGGCAATCCATCATTACGTATGATGCCCGTTCCAAAGGTGCGGAAGTGTATTTAGAGTTGGCAAAGGAAGTGATTTCTTATGAGTAAACGATTAGGAAGAGGTTTGGATGCTCTGATTCCATCCTTGTCCATTAACGAGGACGATAAGGTAGTGGAGATTCCATTATCCCAGCTTCGTGCAAATCCTTATCAACCCCGTAAGGAATTCAAGGAAGAAGCTATTCAAGAACTCGCGGAATCCATTCGCCAGCATGGAGTGATTCAACCGATCATTGTCCGCAGTGTGCTGAAGGGCTACGAGATCATCGCAGGTGAGCGGAGATTCCGTGCTTCGCAGTATTGCGGTAAGGCAACTATTCCGGCTGTTGTGCGGAGTCTTAGCGATCAGCAGGTAATGGAAATCGCCTTGATTGAGAATTTGCAGCGGGAGAACTTGAATGCAATGGAAATTGCCGTGGCTTACCAAGGCTTAATGGATCAATTCTCGCTTACCCAGGAGGAACTCTCACTCAAGGTTGGAAAATCGAGATCTCATATCGCTAATTTCCTGCGCTTACTTTCACTTCCTGAAGAAGTCAAAGATTATGTTTCACGTGGAACAATTTCGATGGGCCATGCCCGGGCTATAGTTGCACTCAAAGATCCTGAGCTGATCAAACAATTGGCGGATCAGTGTGTGGAACAGCAATGGAGTGTAAGGCAATTAGAAGAAGCGGTACAGAATCTAGATCGCAAACCGACAACCGACATTAAAACAAAGGTTGTAAAACGCGATCCATTCATCGAAAATGTCGAAGAAACTTTACGAGAGAGATTTAAGACGACGGTTAAGATTAAACACGGCAAAGACAAGGGTAAGATTGAACTGAATTACTATAGCACCCAAGACCTGGAAAGACTACTTGAATTACTAGGAAGCTAATAGTTGATTGGCCCTTAAACATATCCTGAGCTATCCGTATTTCGGATAAAGAGGGATATGTTTTTTTGGGGGATGAGCATAATAAGTGCGTGAAAGATGTTAAGCAGAGGGGGAGCGGGGATGGAGGAAATTCTATACCTGGATCACGCAGCAACCTCATGGCCCAAACCTCCGGAGGTTGCAAAGGCGATGATGGATGCATTGCAACAGTCGGGTGCGAATGCTGGGAGAGGGAATCACTCCATGGCCATGGGAGCCGGGAGGGTGCTTGTTCGCGCTCGCAGTGCGTTGGCTGGACTGTTCGGGATATCCAATGCACAAGATATCGCTTTTACGCATAATACAACGACTGCGCTGAATATGGCGATCAAAGGGGCCTTGAAACCAGGCGATCATGTTATCTCTACTATGACTGAGCATAATTCTGTCCGTAGGCCGCTGGAGTATTTGCGCAGAACTATGGGGATTACAGTCGATTATGTACAAGTGGATGAAGAAGGGCAAATTAATCTGCTTGAGCTACAGAAGACATTCAAACTTAATACTAAGATGGTTATTTGCAGCCATAGTTCTAATCTCTTGGGCAGCATTCTTCCGGTGGGGGAAATAGGTGATTTAGCCAAATCCCATGGGGCTATATATCTGGTGGACGCCGCGCAAAGTGCAGGTTCGCTAGAGATTGATGTAGCTTCGATGAATATCGATCTTTTAGCATTCCCGGGGCATAAAAGTCTTCTGGGTCCACAAGGGACTGGCGGATTGTATATTTCTCCTCAGGTAGATCTGGAACCGCTGCTGCATGGAGGGACTGGAAGTCAGTCGGAGAATAAAGAGCAGCCGATGATTAGGCCGGACCGTTATGAGGCGGGAACACAAAATACAGTTGGAATTGCCGGTCTGCTGGCTGGAGTTCAAAAGGTGAAAGAGCTCGGTGTCCAAACAATACATGACAGAGAGTGGACACTGACTCAGATGATGATGGAGGGCTTGAATGGATTGCCAGGTCTGCGGCTGCTCGGGCCAGCTCTAGGAGCTCCACGTACAGGAATTGTTTCATTTGTGATAGAAGGACAGGATTCTGCGGCTATCGCCCATCGGCTGGATCGTGAATATAAAATAGCCGTCCGGGCCGGACTTCACTGCACACCACTGGCTCATAAGGCTGTACAAACGCTCGAGAGTGGTGCGGTTAGAGCAAGTGTGGGTGTAGATACATGCCGCGCAGACGTCAGCAGAATGCTTGCTGCAATGAATGAGCTTTATGGTCGAAATACTAAATAATATGGTTAGAAGATTACTAAGAAGGATGGTCAATCATGTCAGAACTGAATCAATTATTGAATGAACAGCTAGAGTGGGTTGTTATTGCGATTTCCGGATGTATACTGCTCTTGCTGATCCTCGTCATCATTCAGGGTGTTAAACTCCGCAAAGTTCGCCGGCGTTATGAAGCAATGATGGCTGGCAACGGTATCGAGGATCTTGAAGGACTGCTTGTGCAATTGAAAAATCAAGGTGAGATGCTGGAAGAAGGACAACACAAGCATAAAGAAATTCTGAAGACAATAGAAACACGGATACATGGTATGAAATCGAATGTAGCGGTTAAACGGTATAACGCATTTGGAGAACGCGGGAACGATCTAAGCTTCTCCATTGCTGTAATTGACGACAGCCGCAATGGCGTAGTAATCACCAGCCTGCATAACCGTGAGAACTCTTATATTTATGCTAAACCGCTTGAAGCCGGAGAATCCCCGTACACATTGTCGCCAGAGGAAAAAGAGGTTATAGCTCTCGCGCTGCAGCGGGTCTAGAAGAGTGGATATGCCATTGCTTCAGGGCTGAATACAGACTGGATGCGATAATATCTGATAGTCGCATAACTAAACTTAATCTGGTGTTTTGCAGAACAAAGTACTCCATAAAGCCGCCGACATTGACGATGCCTGTTAAATGAATATCGCCAACCGGCGGCAGTTGTTTATTTACCCCCGCACCAGGACGCAAGGGTCCGTTAACGACCTGAATGCAGCCGACACTAGTAGAGTGGCCCAGGCAGGCGTCAATACCAATAATAAAGGGATCGCTGAATTTATTATAGACATTCTGCAGTGTCTCCTCCAAATTAACTGCATGCACGGGCTCTTCCAGAGTGCCATAGAGATGGAACAGAGGACTGCGGAAGCGGGCTAAAGCCGTGCCTACCAGAGGTCCCAGAGAGTCCCCTGTGGAGCGGTCAGTACCGATGCATATGATAACGATAGGTGTTCCCGGACCTGTCTGAGCGAAATGGAAGAGTAGCCGGTGGATAATGGCCGAATAGATTTCAGGATCAGTATGTGATATTTTTAAACCAGATGCTTCTTGAAGTGATGAGTGATTAGAAGAGTAAGACATGGAATCTTCCTTTCTGCGGGTAGCCGATTCTATAAGCGGCATATACGAGTAACGGCACCACCCCTGTAAAGGCGGCGAAGCCGTTTCTTCTTACTGTCTAGTATATGGATGAAAGAGCCGTTTTATACTTGGCTAGCAATAGATAGGACGATAAACCTAGAGAGAGGTGCGGGCAATGGAGGATGAGATGCTGATTGCTTTTGATTCAACCCAGCAGGCGCTTCGCGCCGAAATGCTGCTCGAGTATGCTGAAATAGAAATCGATATATTCCCGACACCCAAAGAGATTACAGCAGGCTGTGCCATGTCAATTCAATTCTTTCAGGACAAATTGGAGGAAGTAAAGACGTTGGTGACGGAGCAGGAGATTGAAATCCGGGGAATTTATACTAAAGACCACTTAGACGGCTATACATTGATATGGGGCAAGGAGGATGGGGTGGTGTGATGATATTCGAAACGACCACGGCTAAAGAGACCGTTAAACAAGCGATGCAATTCAAGGACAAACTTTGGGACTGGGCGACGGATGCTGATATGTGGGCGAGCTTTTTGTTTTCGGGACTGCGTATTATTGTTATTTTTATTTTGAGCCGGATCATCATTAAAATAGTATACAGAACCATAGATCGCTCACTCGAGCGAAAAAATAATGCGCGACTGCTATCGAATACCAGAAGGTTTGCCACGGTTGGTGAGCTGCTTAAAAATGTAGTAACAGTCATCTGCAATTTTGTCATGATTATGTTGATTCTTTCGGAGTTTAACTTCCATCTAGCCCCCCTGTTAGCAGGGGCAGGAATGCTTGGCTTAGCGGTAGGTTTCGGAGCACAAAGTCTGGTCAAGGATGTGATTACCGGGTTTTTTATCATTCTGGAGGATCAGTTTGCGGTTGGAGATGTGGTTCAGACAGGGACTTTGAAAGGTACGGTCGAAATGATCGGCCTGCGGACAACCCGGCTGCTTAGCAGCACGGGTGAGGTACATATCATTCCCAATGGCTTGATTACCAATGTAACCAACTATTCATTATCCAATGCGATGGCCGTAGTGGATGTGCCCGTTAAAATTGAGCGCAGCCTGGAGGAAATGCTTGGTTTGATAGGGGAGGCTCTTAAAGGAATTGAGGAGCGCAGTGAACATATACTTGCGTATCCTAATATTCTTGGCATACAGTCCATGAGCACCTCAGAATATGTAATACGCGTGGCTGTAAGCTGTTCTCCTGGAGCCAGAGAAACAGCGGAACGACAGATTCAGGGTGAGATTAAAAAAGCGATTGAACAGCAGGGTGCACTGGGGACAGCATAAAGTAAAGAGAGAAGGGGTTAATTACAATGGCGGAGCGTAAAGTGTTTCAACTGGGGGACATCGTACAGATGAAGAAGCAGCACCCATGTGGGACCAATGAAATGGAGATCATCCGCATGGGCATGGATATAAGGATTAAATGTACAGGATGCCAGCATAGTGTACTTGTACCGCGGGCGAAATTTGAGAAGAGTTTGAAAAAGGTGCTGCGCTCGGCAGAGCCGCTCCCAGACAATAATTAAGCTTGCAAAAGCGTATGCCTCATGGTATGATAATTCTTGCTGCGGAGAGGTACCCAAGAGGCCCAAGGGGGCTGACTCGAAATCAGTTAGGCGTGTCACAGCGTGCGTGGGTTCGAATCCCACCCTCTCCGCCATACATCACTTTTACAAATGAACACCTCTTGCAAGGGAACTTGCGGGAGGTTTTTTTATGTGTTAAATGACTGTCCAGAGGGTGAATTCACCTGCACAAAGACAGCAAAAAGGAAGGTCCCTTTCGGGCCCTTCCTCAGAGGCAGTACATAAATGATGTTGGAATCTTTCTGTAAAGAGACAATTGTGAATCATGGTCTTGCATAAGGGTAGATACTTTTTTAAGGTATTACCCGTCTACACTTCCTTGCTTACAAAAGTGTCCAAAGCAGAATTCCTGTGACCCAGTTCGTCTACGACGTCCAATGGAACCACACCTCTCTTTTGTACTGCCTGATAATATTATGTGCATTATCAGCCGCTTTATACATGGCTTCAAAAAAATTAGTGGACTCGCGCTTTTTCAACCTTTTTCCACTTGCGGTCCTTATTAGATGTCTCCGGGAAAGTATCCCCTTTCTTCATCTCAATGACCTTGGGATCCTTGATCTGAGTGTGGAAGCTGCGTGCTTCACTTACCTCTGTATACAGTCCGGGATTTGGTGCTTTATTGCCTTTTTCATATTCCGTTTGTTCACCCATGTTATTTGCCTCCTTCCTAAGTCAAATGATTTCTTCAGTATTGTGCGCAGCCGGGTGGTTCTTCATGTGCTAATGATAAATGTATAATCCGTAAAAACTTGAAAATTGCTTGCAATGGCTTGCCCAATTTGGTATATTAATATGGTTCGAGTTCCATTTGTGCTCGTTCCTTGCTCCTGACATGATCAGGGGCCTCAGACCATAAGGAGGTGAAATTTATGCGCAAATACGAAGTGATGTACATTATTCGTCCTGATATTGAACAAGAAGCCGTTCAAGCAGCAGTCGAAAAATTCCAAGGCATCATGTCCAACGGCGGGGAAATTACAAAGCACGACGTGCAAGGTAAACGCCGTCTTGCGTATGAGATCAAGAAATTCCGTGATGGATTCTATGTTTTGGTTAACTTTACTGCAGAACCTGCAGTAGTTACTGAACTGGAACGTATCATGAAGATTTCTGACGAAGTTATTCGTTATCTCATTACGAATGATGTAGCTTAATCTTGATACAAGCTTTGTAACCATTTCGCTCAAAAGGAGGAGATCCTATTGTTGAACCGTACAATTCTGATTGGTCGGTTAACCCGTGATCCGGAGCTTCGCTATACACCTCAGGGTGTGGCTGTAACGCAGTTTACGCTTGCCGTAGACCGTCCGTTTTCAAGCCAAGGCGGGGAACGCGAGGCGGACTTCATCCCGGTAGTAACCTGGAGACAGCTAGCAGAAACCTGTGCCAATTATTTGCGCAAAGGCCGTCTGACAGCGGTAGAAGGACGTATCCAAGTTCGGAATTACGAGAATAACGAAGGCAAACGTGTATACGTAACCGAAGTTATTGCTGATAATGTCCGTTTCCTGGAGTCTACGCAGAATCGTGAAGGCGGAAATGCCCCTAGTGGCAATATGCCTGAAGAGTCATCCTATGGTGGCGGCAGTGGGCGTGGAAACAACAACAATTTCTCGCGCAACACCAACAATAATCAAGATCCTTTTTCGGGCGATGGTAAACCGATTGATATATCGGATGATGATTTGCCATTTTAATAAGGAAGGACTGAACAGAACATGGCTTTTAAACCAAGAGAAGGCGCCGATAACGACAAAAGACCAGCTCGTCGTGGCGGACGCAACAAACGTAAGAAAGTTTGCTACTTCACTGTGAACAAGATTACTCACATTGATTATAAAGATACCGAGCTTCTTAAGAAGTTCATCAGCGAACGCGGAAAGATTTTGCCGCGTCGTGTAACAGGTACAAGTGCAAAATACCAACGCGCTCTGACCATTGCTGTAAAACGCGCACGTCAAATCGCGCTGCTGCCTTACACAACGGAATAGGACGTTTTATACAAGGCAACCGGATCTCCGGTTGCCTTGTTTTTGTATCTGGGTGCGTAAGTGTAACGCAGTGGGAAGAATAACAAGGATCATATCGTGCTTCGATTGGATCGTTAATTACTGGATGATGGTTCCGCCTTTGCCACATTGACGTTGCCGGTGGAATGTAGTAAATTACAGGTATCCTAACTTAAAGGGGAAATTTTGATGTTGGTGGCCGTTCTTAACTAAGCAATTTCATATCGCTTTACAAGCAACAGCAGAGTTTCAAATCACAGGCTTACTATAGCCTTGTTTGAGTATATGCACTGCAAAGGTATCGTTGTTTGGACGGCGGATGATTAGTTAAGAACACGCGAAGCGTCAAATAGCCTCTTTACGGCTGTTGTTACCTTTGTGATTAACCGTGCTCTTGCAGCACGGTTTTTTTGTTATCAGATGCCCCGGTCCCATCCCAGGTATTTGATTCAGGTCACGAGTGGAGCAATACCGGTAAGTAAAGGCGAAGACTGCCGTAGTGGCGATCTTCGCCTTTTTTGCGTTAAAGGAGAAGCCAGCAGGACATAGGGACACATTAGAGGAGGAATACCACATGAATGAACAAAGCTTAATTACGCTGGAATATGATCAAATTAAAGAGCAACTGGAACAGTACGCGGTTTCATATGCGGGAAGGGAGCATGTCCGCCAGCTTCAGCCCATGAGTGTCCTGACCGCAGTTCATCGGGCGCTGGAGGAGACAGAGGAGGCCAAAGAGCTGCTGGAGAGAGGTGCAAGTGTGCCGCTTCCTTCTCTCGATGGCATGGAATGGATGATTTCTCTGATGGGTACGGGGTATCTGTACAATGAGCAGGATTTCACCGCTGTAGGAACCTTCCTAAACAGCTGCAGCCAGCTGCGCAAGTATATGGATTCCAAAGAACACAGTGCGCCTAGAATCAGCTCGTATGCATCGTCGCTGCTGGAGCTCAGGCATGTTCAGGACGAAATCAACCGCTGCATCCGGCTAGGCAGGATTGATGACGGAGCCAGCAAAAGTCTGGAGAAGGTACGAAAGAAACTGACAGTAGCTAAGGAGCGCCTTCATCGTAAATTAGAAGGAATCATGTCGCGCCATAAGTCCATTCTTCAGGAGAATCTCTACAGCATGCGCGGCGGAAGGTATGTAATACCGGTGAAGCGTGAATACCACAAGCAGGTAAAAGGGGCAGTACTGGATCAGTCGACAAGCGGTCAGACGGTATTTGTGGAGCCGGACGAAATCGCCGCTCATCAAGGTGAGGTGGAGCTGCTGCTAGCTGATGAGGCCCGGGAGGAAGCGATAATCTTGAGTCAGCTAACCAGTCTTGTGGAAAAGGAAGGAGCGGCACTGCGTCTAAACATCGAAGTGACTGGAGCGTATGACTTCATTTTTGCTAGGGCTAAGTATGCCAGGACGCTTGGAGCACGCAGGGTGGCACTTAATGAGCGTGGTATTCTGCGCATGAATGGAGGAAGACACCCCATGCTGCAAGGCATGGTACCGATTAGTCTTGAATTTGGGCAGGGTTACAAATCACTGATAATTACCGGGCCGAATACAGGCGGTAAGACGGTTGTGCTTAAAACCTTAGGGCTACTTGTACTGATGGCGCAATCCGGTCTGCTGGTCCCAGTCGAGGAGAACAGTGACTTTGCAATTTTTTCGGATGTGATGAGTGTGATCGGGGACGGGCAGAGCCTGGCGCAGTCGTTAAGTACATTCTCCGCACAGATGAAGAGTATTGAAGGGATGCTGCGGCGGGCGGGCCGGGGTGTGCTTCTGCTGATTGATGAATTGGCGGCAGGCACTGATCCGGGTGAGGGTATTGCCCTGTCTACAGCGATTCTGGAGGAGCTTAATCAAAGAGGGGCTAATGTTATTGTGACCACCCACTTCAATGAGCTGAAGGTATTTGCTGCGTCTACCCCAGGCTTTCAGAATGCAAGGATGGAGTTTGATAAAGATACGTTGCGGCCGTTATACCGGCTTACGATTGGTGAAGCGGGGGAGAGCTACGCGCTACAGATCGCCGAGAACCTTGGAATTAACGCCTCCGTTATTAAGAGATCACGCGAGCTGCTGGCAGAGCAGGGTCAGGAACAGGTAAACCTTAAGGCAGGCATGAAGCCGAGATATAGAGATCAGTGGAATAAGGTTAGTCACGAAACTAAACAACGGGCCACCGGCGAGCCAAGCTATCAGAATACGGGAAATCCAGGGAGCCAAACGGATAAAGAAAGCAATACAGGCGTTGAAAAAGGCACAGAAGTCACTGAGGTGAAGGCGCCACCGCACTCTTTTGAAATCGGGGATGCAGTGTATGTGGGCTCGATGGGGCGGAGCGGTATTGTATTTGAGAAGCGGAATGTGATGGGCCTCGTCGGGGTGATGATCCAGAAACAGAAAATGTATGTTAACCATAAAAGGCTGAAGCCTTTTATCTCCAAAGATGAGCTGTATCCGGAGGATTATGATTTCGATATTATTTTTGAAAGCAAGGAGAACCGGAAGAAGAAAAAGCTGATGCGCCGTAAATATGTAGAAGGAGTCAGCATTGTGTATGACAGCGAGAACAACTGAATAATGAGATATTGAGTAGGGAAGTCTGTCCGGACAGGGCAGGCTTTTCTTTTGAAATACAAGAAAGTATAAGTTGTACACTGTACGTTATCCATGTATTTTTACGAGAAACGGTACCGTCTCTAAAAGAAAGGCGCAATCGGTG
Organism: Paenibacillus oryziterrae; assembly: GCF_042610485.1. Lineage (NCBI taxonomy): Bacteria > Bacillati > Bacillota > Bacilli > Caryophanales > Paenibacillaceae > Paenibacillus > Paenibacillus oryziterrae. The sequence continues at coordinate 31,290 of NZ_JBGJZO010000029.1, forward strand.
CTTCTTAAGTAATAATTTGCTTTTCTCTGCCGGTTGAATTATTTTCAAATTGTGTGACGGTTAAAACTTTGCTAAAGTAAGCAGCGTAACGGAAGGGACGGAATTCATGAGTACAAGGATGAAAAGCGGAGTTCTTCTCCTGCTGTTCGGGGCAATCTTTATGACGTCCTGCAGCTCAGGTTTAATAACCAGGCATTCGCCGGAAAATGCAAAAGTCTCAGAAGTCAAAAATAACGAAGAACAACCGCGCTCAGGCGGTATCGTCACCTATGGATATTCATCTCCTTTTCAGGGCTTGTTCGAGCCTGCTTTTTATGAAGGGGACGATGATTTATACGCATTGCAGTTCATTACAGAACCGTTGTTTACGGTAAAAGATGATCTGACGACAGTGCCTGGAATTGCTTCCTGGGTCGAATCGGAGGATCACCGGACGTTCACTTTTACCATTAAGCCGGGGGTGCGCTGGCATAACGGGGATGAGCTGACTGTGGAGGACTGGAAATTCGCCATGGAAGTGATCGCAAGCTCCGATTATACAGGGCCACGCTATTATAGCGTCGAGATGATTGAAGGCGTCGAGGAATATCACGCAGGCAAGGCCGATCAGATCAGCGGAATTACTGTAATTGATCCTTATACCCTGAGAATTACGGTAACCGCGGCGCGTGTGAATACAATAGATAACTTATGGCCTTATCCCATGAACAAAAAATACTATGCCGGAGTTCCGGTAAAAGAGATGGTGGAGAGCAGTCAAATGCGGGTTCACCCCATCGGCATCGGCCCCTTCCAGGTTACCTCGATAACACCTGGCCAATTGGTGGAGATGAAGCGTTTCGAGGATTATTACGGGGGCACACCTCACCTTGACGGCATACACTATAAAGTTGTTGATGATAAAGAAATCGTAAGCCTGTTTGAGCAGGGTGGTATCGATATCGAGGATGCTCCGCGGGATGCCTATGGAGATCTTCAGGCGCTTGAAAATGTAAATTTGCTTCAGACCACGGAGCTCTCTTATGAATACATTGGATTCAAGTTTGGTACATGGGATGAGGACAAGGGCACGATTGTCATGGACAATCCCAAGTTTACGGATAAAAGATTACGGCAGGCCATGTATTATGCGCTTGACCGGGAAACGCTAATTAAACAATTCTCTTACGGGCTTGGCAAGCTGATCGAAACCCCCCTCCCGGGAACAAGCTGGGCCAAGATTCCGGATAACCAGATTAATCCGTATCCCTACGATCCTGAAAGGGCACAAAAGCTGTTAGATGATGCTGGATATGTAGATATTAACGGTGACGGACTGCGCGAGGACCCTAAGGGCCAGGTCTTCATTATTCATTATGACGGGATGACAGGCGGCAGTATGACGGAAAGTCGTACACAAGCCATCCTGCAGAATTGGCGTGAGGTTGGACTTGATGTAAGGCTGAATGGCGGAGTTCTGAAGGATATGAACGCATTCTATGACGCTGTAGAGAAGGACGATCCTTCCGTTGAGGTGTTTAACGGGGTGTGGGGGCTGGCAGGAGATCCCGATCCATCGGGTTTGTGGCGCCAAAATGATTCCTGGAACTATCCGCGTTGGTCCTCTGAGAGGAATGAACAGCTGATCCGTGACGGTGTTAGTATGAAGTCTTATGACAGGGAATACCGGAGACAGGTTTATTATGATTGGCAGAAATATATCAATGAAGAAGTACCAATGATTTTTGTTGCCGAACGTGAATCGATCACTCCTGTTAACAAACGCTTGCAGGGCGTACGGGTAAATGCCATAAGCAATGTGGTAAATCCTGCAGAGTGGTGGATTAAGGATACAGAGTGAATAAAGTTTCTTAAAGAAGAATTCATGGTGATAAATAGTTATACAAAAAAATTTTTGGAATTTGAAATCAAAAAGCTGTTTCATCCGTCATATATATTAATGGAGGATGCCATTTGATGAAGAGACGGAATGTAATCGGGTTTGCTGCAATTCTGCTAGCCGCCGCCCTGCTGGCAGTGTACAAGCCGGGAGTGCTTGGTTTCAAGCCGAATATGAAGTCGAGCGCAGCGGTACTTATGGATATGAGCAGCGGAATGATATGGGTGAATATTCATGGTGATGTTCCCATGCCTCCGGCAAGTATATCCAAAATGATGACCGAAATGATTGTGCTTGATCGAATCGCTGAGGGCAGGACCAAATGGGAAGATCATGTGCCGGTCAGTCTCTATGCGAGCAGTGTGGGTGGAGCGACGTTGTCTCTGAGACGAGGCGAAACGTATACCGTACGGGAGCTGTTTGAGGGTATTGCGGTCTACTCGGCCAATGATGCTGCCATCGCACTGGCTGAACATACGGCCGGGTCAGAGAGTGCTTTTGTCACGCTGATGAATGAGAAAGCCCGCAGCTTGGGATTATCCAAGGGAACGCTATTTGCTAATGCATCAGGACTATCCGCCAAAGATCTGGGACCTAACCGCCCACAAGGCTATCGCAGTGAAGAAACAATGATGACTGCGGAGGATACCGCTAAACTGGCGGCTGCTTTAATATCAAGTCACCCGGAGGTGCTCAATACGTCATCCAAAACCCAAATGAGGCTGAAAGGCAAAGGACTTTATGTCAGCAACACGAACTCCATGCTGCCGGCGATGGGTGGGGCGTATGCCTATGAAGGAAATGACGGCCTCAAAACGGGGTATGATATCCGTACAGGTTATTGCATTGCAGGAACTGCCGAACGGGACGGACACCGCCTGATTGCCGTGGTGATGGGCGCTGAAACCAGCGGTGAACGTTTTGAGGAAGCTTCCAAATTATTGGACTACGGGTTTTATCTCAGCTTGTCACCGGGTGACAGAATCAAATATTTTATGCAAAAAATCGGCTCTGTACTGGGCTGATGGCCGCAGGCATCCAACCGCTTTCATAGACGGCACAGGATGCCTGTCTGCTTTAATTGTCGATTTTTGTTATTTCTTTTTAGGTCTATAGTGATTACAATAGAAATGTTGTGTAGATCAAATGTCTTATTCTATATTTATTCCATAATAAAGAAGGTATTAATCATTATGAAGAAAATGAAAAAAAGATATATCGCTCTAATCATTGTGCTGGTTATTGCAGCAGGTGCATTCCTGTTCCGCAAGCCTTTGGCTGTGCTGGCCTTTGATCTATTCCTGTCAGACCAGGTCGAACAGACACTGGAGGAGAACTCATATGTTCCTCTGACTCCAGAAGAAAGTACGGTTAAGCCGGAGCCGATCGTTTATAAAAATGACCCGTTCTCCATTATGCTGCTTGGAACTGATCAGCGGGATAATGAGCCTGCCCGTTCCGATACGATCATCTATGGGGTAGTACGTCCGGAGGACTCGAAGGTCCTGCTGGTTTCGATTCCCCGTGATACGTATACGGAGATCATTGGACACAAGGATAATAAGAAGGATAAAATTACGCATGCCTACGCCTTCGGCGGCCAGCAAATGGCGAAAGACACCTTGGAAGCACTGATAGATCATGATGTGCAGTATTATGCGACGATTAATTTTAAAGGGCTAAAGGATGCAGTTGATGCGATTGGCGGCGTACCGCTTCCGATCCAAAAGGATATTGTTAATAAAGGCAAGGATCATGAAAAGTTTACAATCCTCGGCGGGAAGAAGAGCTATAGCGGTGAAGAGGCACTGAACTACGTCCGCTACCGTGAAGACAGCGATTTCGCCCGCACGAAGCGGCAACAGGTATTTCTTGATGTGGTAGCGAATAAGATGTTATCGTTTAATCAAATCGGAAATATCCCTGAGCTGCTGGAGATTATGGGTGATAACTTCACGACTGATATGAAGCCGTCAATGATTATCGATCTGGCCAAAAAGTTCATGACAGGTAAGAAAATGGATATCTCCAGCTTCACGGTAATGGGTGAAGGCACACGGATTGACGGAGTCTTTTATGATCTTGCTAATGAAGAGGATTTAAGCGAAGCCAAGCTGATGATCGATAACTGGCTGAATGCAGGTACTCCGATTGATCAGCTGATTGAACCAGGCAAAGCAGAGAATGCACTGCAGCCTACAGCTACTGCGGCGGCACAATAAATCCTTCCGGATTATGGAACGATTGACACCACAGAGCGTATTACTACAATGGCCCTGAACATAGGGCAGGCTAAGGAACCAACATTCCTTCGGAACTCTTTTAGGAGGATTAAGAGATGAATATTGCATTTTTTTTGCTTCCCAAACAGGAAGTAGCCTGTGTAACGCTCGATTCGACGCTGCGGCAGACCCTGGAGCGGATGGAGTATCACCGCTACACAGCAGTGCCCATTTTGAACCGGGATGGGGAATATGCAGGTACAGTAACAGAAGGTGACCTGCTCTGGTACATGAAGGATTCAGAGGGAAAGGTTACTTTTGAGAATGCTTCGAAGTTTCTGCTGAAGGATGTACCGCTGCGTATGAACAACAAGCCGGTATCTATTGAAGCGGATATGGAGGATTTGATCAATCTGGCCAAGGTACAGAATTTCGTGCCCGTGGTGGATGACATGAACCGTTTCATCGGTATTGTACGCCGGAGTCAAATCATTGAATACTGCGAGAGATTTGTTTCACGCCAGTCCATGGAATCGTTATAATTATTCGGGCATGTGGACGAAGATAAGAAGTAAGCAGTAGGCCTGTATTTCCGGCAATATCGGAATGCGGGCCTTTTTTGAAATATATGAAAGCTCACAATAATATAGGAGAAAAGCACATAACTACAGGGCGTTTCGCGCCGCCAGAGGGCGCTTGCACCGGAGTAAAACTTTTATGCTATAATGGAGAATAAAGCTTTTTGCCGGAGGTAGAGAAACGTGTCCAATGTGCCGAAGGAACTAGATGTAGCCAAACGTGCCAAGGTTATTGAATGGCTGAAAACGGAGCTGATTGATCAGGTATCGAGGTTGTTCAAAGCCCTGTGGGAGGGCAACACCGCCCGAGTAGGGGACAGTCTGGCCAGTCTGATGATGAGCTCATATATTCTGGGGAGAAGGCTGGGCATTCCTTACCGCGAGTTGGATACTTTGCTTCTGGAAAAGCTCAGGAAGCACAGACAGGAAGGCCATGAGCTGGAGGATTCGTACAAGGACATATCTGCGTTAGAAGAACATATGCGTAAGAGGTGAATACTGTTGAAATTTCGCTGGACATCCGTAGCATGGACTATTGCTTATCTGCTCCTGCTGCTATCCTTATCAACCCCATTATTAATCATCACCAGCTTGTTTATGGTTATTCCGGCGGTTGTGCTGTTCACAACCTTGAACACAAGACAATTTATTATTCATATTCTGCCGGTTTGGCTCATTGTCGGACTTATTTCGCCCGTGTACGTATTAATTGCCGCCTATCTGATTCTTCCGGCACTAGTTATGGGACGCTGGTATAAAAAGCGCGCCTCAGCAAAAACGACACTGCTGGCAGGGATCATTACCATCCTTGGTGAGTTTCTCCTGCTGCTGTTTCTGGGTAAAACCCTGTTTCAATTTGATTTATACAATTACGTCAACGAAGTACTTAAGGTCACCCCAATGATTGGTCTCAACATGGGCGATCTCGGTTTGACCTCGGAAGAAATAGATAAGATCAGTCTTATGACGGTTCAGGTCATTCCCATGACTCTAATTATCAGTTCATCGATGATTGCGGTGATCACCCATTCCATCGTGCGTCCAATCTTGAACAGTATGAATTACGCAGTGCCGAAACTCAGACCCATGCGGGACTGGAGACTTCCACGCTCCTTTATTTTATATTATGCGGTCGGGTTTATCCTTCTGCTGCTATTCTCGGGCCCGGATACCGACAATGGCTTCATGATTATGATATCCGCTAATCTCCTGCCGCTGCTGCAGCTGGCATTCAAACTACAGGCGATCGGATTTCTGTTCTTTGTGGCACATGAGAAGAAATGGAGCAAGGTATTCCCTGTGTTGCTGGCAGTTCCAATTCTGTTTCTGCCTTCACTGTGGATTATCGGGGTTGTTGATCTACTGTTCCCGCTGCGCGAGCGTGTCGCGAAATCGAAACGATAGGGTGAGAGTTCATGCCTAAATTTCTGCAAAGACGCTGGCACGGCTATCACACCGTTTGGGCGTTTCTGCTATTGTTGATCCTGATTATAGTAGTGAGCGTCTATAACTGGGTTCTGGGCGTTGCCAGCCTGTTTCTCGCCGGGACCTTGTGTTTCACTATGCTGAGAGTGGAGCTGCTCTTCCGGCGCAATCTGGTGGAGTATATTAATGGTCTTTCTTTCCGGATCAAGCGCGTGGAGGGCGAAGCGGTCAGCATGCTTCCTCTAGGCATTATTCTGTACAGTGAGGACCGCACGGTCGAGTGGAATAACCGTAGCGCTGGTGATATTTTCTCCCGGAAGTCTCTGGTTGGGGAACTGCTTACGGAATTGCTTCCGGATTTAGCCCCATCCCCGCAAAGCGCTGTTCCTGTAAAAAGGGAAGCCGGAAGGGATATTCCATTAAAGGATCATTCCTTGAAAGACCAGCGTGTAGAAGTGACCGTTGATGAGCGGCACTATCAGGCTGTCCTGATTCCCAGTGAGCGGCTGCTGTATATGTACGATATTACAGAATTGGTTGTCCTAAGAGAGCGGTATGAGGGAGAGAAGCTGGCACTTGGCATCCTGCTGATGGATAATCTGGATGAGGCAGCTCAAGGGATGGATGACCAGCAGCGTACCTCGCTCATTGCCAAGGTAACCAGTGAAATTACCGAATGGGCTAAGCAGTTCGATGTATATCTGCGGCGTCTCTCCTCGGAGCGGTATCTGATGATGCTGAACCACCGCAGTCTGCAGGCGCTTGAAGAAAGCCGGTTCGTTATTCTCGATGAAGTGCGGGAGATGACAGCGGGTCTGAAAGTGCCAATGACCCTCAGTATCGGCCTCGCTTTTGGTGCGGAATCCGCAAGTGAGCTGGGAGCTTTAGCGCAGTCCAGTCTGGACATGGCGCTGGGACGCGGCGGTGACCAGGCAGCCGTCAAGGCCGGCCAGCGGCTGTCCTTCTATGGCGGTAAGAGCAATGCCGCAGAGAAACGGACACGGGTAAGGGCCCGCGTCATTGCCCATGCACTTCGTGATTTGATGCAGGAAAGTGACCGTGTACTGATTATGGGGCACCGGACGCCTGATATTGATTCGATCGGGGCTGCTATCGGATTGTTAAAAGCAGCGCAGATGTACAATGTGGAAGCCAACATCGTTACGGAGGGGACGAACCCGTCTATCTCCCGGATGATGGAGGAAATCCGCAAGGATGAAGAACTGTACGGTACCTTTATTTCTACCGAGCAGGCCCTGCAGATTATGACCGAGCATACGCTGTTGATTGTGGTAGATACCCACAAGGCCTCTATGACAATGGAACCGCGGCTGGTTCAATACGCTAGTCGCATTGTTGTCGTCGATCATCACCGGCGTGGCGAGGAATTTATTAATGACGCTGTCCTGGTCTATCTGGAACCGTATGCTTCTTCCACCTGTGAGCTGGTTACAGAGCTGCTGCAATATATCCATGAGAAGGTCCGTCTTAGTCCGCTCGAAGCGACAATGCTGCTTGCAGGAATTACCGTAGACACGAAGCAGTTCGCGCTTCATACTGGATCTCGGACGTTCGAAGCGGCAGGGTTCCTGCGCCGGATCGGCGCGGATACGATCCTCATTCAGAGGATGCTTAAGGAAGACCTGGACGAGTATCTGTCGAAGGCAGAGATCATCAAGCATGCCCGAATGGTCTATGATCATATCGCACTTGTCGTAACGGCACCGGGTATGAAAATCCCGCAGCTGCTTATCGCCCAGACGGCTGACACCTTACTGGGTATGACGAATGTACTGGCTTCATTTGTCATCAGTGAGCGTACAGATGGTCTGATCGGCATAAGCGCCCGTTCGCTTGGCCGGATGAATGTTCAGGTCGTTATGGAGAAGCTGGGCGGCGGTGGACATCTGTCCAATGCGGCTGTACAGCTTGAAGGAACAAGTAAAGAAGCAGAGGCCAGATTACTTAAGGTACTGGCTGAAATAGAAGCGAAAGAGGGGCTATTCGAATGAAGGTCATTTTCTTACAAGATGTTAAGGGACAAGGTAAAAAAGGTCAGGTTAAAGAAGTATCTGAGGGATATGCAACGAACTTCCTGCTGCCGCGCGGTCTGGTGCGTCCGGCAACCGACGGCAACGTGAAGACGCTGGAGAATCAGGCAGCAGCTGAGAAGCGCAAGAAGGACAATGAGAAGGAAGAAGCCAAGAAACTTGGCCAGAAGCTGGACGAGCTGACTCTGGACATGAAAGCTAAAGCCGGCGAGGGCGGACGTTTATTCGGTGCCATTACCAGTAAGCAGATTGCCGAAACTTTGGCATCGGTTAAAGGAATCACCATCGACAAACGCAAAATTGAGCTGCACGATCCGATCCGCCACATCGGAGAGTTCCAGGTTACCGTGAAGCTGCATACTGAAGTGAAGGCTTCGCTGAAGGTTAAGGTAACAGAGGAGTAATATGGGTGGAGATCTCTTTTTTGATCGGATTCCACCTCAAAATCTGGAAGCAGAGCAGGCGGTGCTCGGAGCCGTTCTCTTACAGGATGAAGCGTTAATTACCGCCCTTGAGCGGGTAAACACCGAAGACTTCTATGACAAGCCGCACCAATTAATCTTTGAAGCGATGGTACAGCTTGGGGAAGAGAGCCAGCCGATTGACCTCATTACCCTGACCTCCAGACTGCAGGATAAGGGTGAGCTTGAGGATATTGGCGGCGTAAGCTATTTGGCCAAGCTGGCGCATGCGGTGCCAACTGCAGCCAACGTGGAATATTACGCTCAGATTATCGAGGAAAAAGCGATGCTGCGGCGGTTGATCCGTACGGCAACGCAGATTGTAAGTGAAGGATATGCCGGCGGCGAAGATGTAGGTGATATGCTGAGCGACGCCGAACGGCGAATCCTGGAAATCTCCAACCGGCGGAGCGGCAGCGGATTTATCGCTATTCGCGATGTATTGATGCAGGTATTTGACCGGGTAGAGCTGCTTCATCAGAACAAGGGTGGAACGTCAGGAATTCCGACCGGATTCGTGGATCTGGACAAAATGACGAATGGCTTCCAGCGCAACGACCTTATCATTGTTGCTGCCCGTCCTTCCGTCGGAAAGACAGCGTTCGCGCTGAATATTGCCCAGAATGTTGCCGTAAGGGCCAAAGAGACAGTGGCTATCTTCAGTCTGGAGATGTCCGCGCCTCAGTTGGTACAGCGGATGATCTGCGCCGAAGCCAACCTGGATGCGAACCTGATGCGGACAGGTGACTTCAAAAGCGATGATGACTGGTCCAAGCTGACGATGGGCATCCAGTCGCTCTCCGAGTCGGAAATCTACATTGACGATACTCCAGGTATTACGGTTACCGATATCCGGGCCAAATGCCGGAGGCTCAAGAAGGAGAAGGGGCTTGGGATGATTGTCATCGACTATCTCCAGCTCATTCAGGGCCGCGGCAAGGCCGGCGAGAACCGCCAGCAGGAAGTATCCGAAATTTCGCGTACACTGAAGCAGATTGCACGTGAGCTGGATGTTCCTGTTATTGCCCTCTCCCAGTTAAGCCGGGGGGTAGAGCAGCGGCAGGATAAACGCCCGATGATGAGTGACCTTCGGGAATCTGGTTCGATCGAGCAGGATGCCGATATCGTAGCGTTCCTGTACCGGGACGATTACTATGACAAGGAATCCGAGAAGAAAAATATTATCGAAATTATTATCGCTAAACAGCGTAACGGTCCGGTGGGAACGGTTGAGCTGGTATTTCTGAAAAATTTCAACAAGTTCGTCAACTACGAGCGAGCACATGCCGAACCTTTTGCAGGATAAACAAAATAATGACGATTTCCGAACGATTGCACATTTGTCTGTGTAATCGTTCGTTTTTATTTGACTTTAAAAATCGCGGCTGGTACACTGATAATTGTGCTTTAATGGGATAAACCGTTTTTGCACCCGGTGGGCTGCTACATAAGTAGTACGTAAAGAGCCCATATTATGAAAAATAATGGTGCTTATGCTTAAGGCCAGCACCAACGGAGGAATGAATATTATGTCAACGGTAGTCGTCGTGGGAACACAATGGGGAGACGAAGGCAAAGGGAAAATCACTGACTTTCTGGCAGAGAGCGCAGATGTGGTCGCCCGTTATCAAGGGGGAAACAATGCCGGTCACACGATTCTGATTGACGGTAAGAAGTATAAGCTCAGCCTGATACCTTCAGGTGTATTTTATAAAGAAAAGACCTGTGTCATCGGCAATGGTATGGTTATCAATCCTGCCGCGCTGATCGACGAAATTAATTATATCCATGAGAACGGTTTTGATACGAAGAATCTGGTAATTAGCGACCGTGCCCATGTCATTATGCCATATCATATGCTGCTGGATGCACTGGAAGAGGACCGCAAGGGTGTCAACAAGATCGGTACTACACGCAAAGGGATTGGCCCTTGCTACATGGATAAAGCAGCACGCAACGGTATTCGTATCGCTGATCTGATGGATGCTGAAGAGTTCGAACTCAGACTGCGCCATCTGATGCAAGAGAAGAACCAGGTGATTACCCAAGTGTATGGTGCGGAAGCGCTTGATGTGGAAGAAGTGCTGACCCAGTACCTGGAGTATGCGGAAGTGCTGCGTCATTATGTGACGGATACTTCAGTTATTTTGAACGATGCTATTGATTCGGACAGCAAGGTGCTCTTCGAAGGAGCTCAAGGTGTTATGCTGGATATCGACCAAGGTACGTATCCGTTCGTAACCTCTTCCAATCCATCTGCAGGCGGTGTCTGCATCGGATCCGGGGTGGGACCTTCCAAGATCAAACAAGTTATCGGTGTGGCAAAAGCCTATACTACCCGCGTAGGAGATGGCCCTTTCCCGACCGAGCTGAACAATGAGATTGGTGATTACATCCGTGAAACAGGTCATGAATACGGAACGGTTACCGGCCGTGCACGCCGTGTAGGCTGGTTCGACAGTGTCGTTGTCCGCCATGCCCGCCGCGTCAGTGGCATTACCGGCTTGTCCCTGAACTCGCTTGACGTGCTCAGCGGACTGGAGACCGTTAAGATCTGTACCGGATATAAATACAAAGGTGAGATCATCACCCACTATCCTGCAAGCCTTAAGATGCTGGCTGAATGCGAAGCTGTTTATGAAGAGCTTCCAGGCTGGAGCGAGGATATTACTTCTGCGAAGACGCTTGCTGATCTGCCGGAGAACACTCGTAAATATGTAGAACGTGTCTCTGAGCTGACAGGAATTCCGATTGCGATCTTCTCCGTAGGACGGAACCGTGAGCAGACCAATCAAGTGATGCCAATGTACGTATAATATCAAGAGTTGTGAAAGAGACCCTCAAAGGGTCTCTTTTTTTGTTACAAGGAAGGTTGTTGGCCATGTTCTTCGGATAAATTACACGGCTTCTTCCTGTTATGCAGGACTTATGAGGTTTCCCGCGCCTGGTAACGGTCAATACTGTGAATACACGAACCGACGCAAGGGAGATGAAGAGAAGATGAGATTAGTAAAACGTGCGCTTGGCGTGCTCCTGATTGCCGTGCTGGCGAGCAGTCTTTCGGTTTTGACAACAGGTATCGTAGTAAATGCGTATATTCAATCGCTGCTCTCAAGCTTTGATATTAAGCTGGACACCCCGGTCTCCGGTTTATCCGGCATCCTGAAAAGTGTAACCGGAATGAACGATAACAATAGTACGGATCCAGACTCCTCGAAGACAGGAGATAGCCCGGCAACGGAGGAAGACAGCGCAGCCGGTTCAACGGAGAAATCGACAACGGAGGAAACCGGGAATAATCCGGCTCCGCAGGATGCATTGCCTGTCATGGGTCAAGAGGCGACGGAGACGGCGGGAGGTGACAGCGCGCTTAAGCAGGAGCTGGTCATGACCCCGGAGGAAATGAGTACCTTGAAGGAGAACATCCCCTCTGGGGAGAAGGTCGATATTTTTAATATTCTGATGAACAAGCTGCCGCAGGCTGAAATGCAGAATATTTCAACAGCGATGGAGGACGGACTGACACAGCAGGAAGTGGAAGTGATCCAGCAGGTCATCTCCAAGTATGTGGATAAAGATGAATATGAGATTCTAATGAAAATGCTTACACCTGATATGACCGAAGGTCAATAAAACCGTTTAATGTCACATTTTTGACACCGGGAAACTGTTTAATTCGCAGAAATTACAAAAAAACCCGCGAAATTGGCGGGTTTTTTCCATTTTACAAAGTTGAAACAATTCGCCTAAATATGGTACAGTAGACAAGGATCGCGATGGGTTAATTTTTTGTAACTTTTATAGCGGTCTATAACATCACGAATCAGACTCTACTATACACACAATTAATATGTGCCAGAATATATATAAGGGGTCGCATTACAGGCTTGTCCGTCAGTGAATAGGACGTATGAGTGGCTGAAAGGGAGAGTTTCATGAAGGGATTTAAGTTTACGCGCGGGATGGGGAAGCTGCGTAATAGCCTAAAGGCATGGGCAGGATCCGGCGTGGAAAGTCTGCACGACAGTAACACCGAAGAAGGTACTGACAACATGCACGGGCAAGAAAAGAACAAGAAGCGGCGGCGCAACTGGTTGATGGCATCAGCAGGACTTGTGCTTCTGACCACGTTTCTCGTAGGAGCGGAGAAGCAGTATGTTGGCGCGAATACGGTATCGTATTACCGCGTGCTGGTGCAGGGTCAAGAGATCGGGGCAGTAAGCGACAAAGCGGAGCTGGATAAGCTGTTCGCAAAGAAGCAACAGGAGTATCAAGCGAAATATCCGGATGCCATCATGATTCTGCAGACATCAGGCATTACAACCGAGGTTACGAAGGCTTTTAAACCGGAGATTGACAGCGAAGCAACAATTGCCAAGCTGGATGGAATGCTGAAGGCTTATGCAACGGGCGTACAGCTGATGGTTGACGGTAAGTCGGTTGGTGTGGTGAAAGATCAGGAGACGGCGAATGCTGTACTACAAGGAATTAAAAAGCATTATGTACCCGGACAAGCTGAAGCTGCTTCTGGAGCGGTATTGAAGAAGACGGCGGCAACGGCGAAATCTGTGGCGGCTACTGGTTCGAACAAGGTGGAGTCAGCCCAAATCCGTGAGGATATCTCCATCGTGCCGATTAAAGCTGATCCTAACAAAATCCTTTCATTGGATGAAGCGGTCAAGGCTATGACTGAGGGCAAAGAAGCCCCTCTCGTGTACACCGTTCAAGAAGGGGATACCATTTCAGGTATCGCAGCAAGGTATGGACTTACCCAAAAGGAAATCTTCCGCAACAATCCGGCTGTGGAGGAATTGACCCTGCAAATCGGGGACGAGCTTCAATTGACCGTACCGCAGCCAGCCGTTACGGTAGTGACGGTTGAAACGGTATCAGAGACGGTCGTTACTGAACCGGAAGTCATTGTCCGCAAAAGCGATCAAATGGCAGCAGGCAAAAGCAAGGTGGTTCGGGCTGGACAAACCGGTGTGAAGGAAATGCAATACCGCCTGACCAAAGAAAATGGTCTTGTGGTCCAGGAAGAGTGGCTCGGGCAGACGGTTATTAAGGAATCGTTACCCGAGGTTGTATACCGCGGAACGAAAGTAGTTGGTGAGGGTTCCGGGATGTTCGCATGGCCGGTTGTCGGAGCATCGATCAGCAGCAGCTTTGGCGAACGCTGGGGCCGGACGCATAAAGGGGTAGACCTCGTATCGGGCAACCGTACGATCAAGGCCTCAGATGCTGGAACAGTAACCTTTGCAGGTCAACAAAGCGGTTATGGCAATGTGGTTATTATCGATCACCGGAACGGTTATACAACGTACTACGGACACTTAAGCAAAATCTCTGTAAGTGAAGGTCAGCGTTTGGAGCAAGGCGCCAAGATTGGCATCATGGGTAACACCGGACGTTCCACGGGTACCCACCTGCATTTCGAGATCCGCAAGAACGGCTCTGCAATCAACCCAATGAAATACCTGCAATAATATATATTTATACCCGAACCGCCCGGACATTCTCCGGGCGGTTCTATTTAGTGCGCCCAGCATGGGCGCTATCTCTAGGGTTGAAGTCCCGAATGGCGAAGGCAGTAGTAGCCATTAGCTTAAGGCAAGGG